>CAYLMS010000105.1:0-6157 GCA_964384455.1 uncultured Microbacterium sp.
ACCGGGATCGGCGTGCCCCAGTAGCGGTTGCGACTGATCGACCAGTCGCGCGCCCCCTCCAGCCACTTGCCGAACTGGCCGTGCTTGACGTTCTCGGGCACCCAGGTGATCAGCTCGTTGCCTGCCAGCAGCCGCTCCTTGATCGCCGTCACCCGCACGAACCAGCTCGATACGGCGCGGTAGATGAGCGGATTGCGGCAGCGCCAGCAGTGCGGATAGGAGTGCTCGTAGCTCGCCTCGCGCAGCAGCCGCCCACTCGAGCGCAGCAGCCGGATGAGCGGGCGGTTCGCCTCGGACCAGAGCAGGCCGGCGACCTCGGCCACCTGCGGCAGGAACCGGCCACCGTCGTCGAGGCTCATGATCAACGGGATGCCGGCCGCCTCGGTGACGCGCTGGTCGTCCTCGCCGTAGGCCGGCGCCTGGTGCACGATGCCGGTGCCGTCGGCGGTGGTGACGTAGTCGTCGACGAGGATGCGCCACGCGGACGCGGTGCCCCACCGCTCGGCATCCGCGTAGTGGTCGAACAGCCGGTCGTAGTGCACGTCGGCCAGTTCGGCGCCGACGACCGTGCGCTCGACGGCTTCGCGCGCCTGCTCGGCGCCCTCGTAGCCGAGATCCTTCGCGTAGCCGGCGAGCAGCTCCTCGGCGATCAGGTAGCGGTGCGCGGTGGCCGACTCACGGTCGTCGCCGGCGGGCACGTCGGCGGCGCCGAGGGGGCCGCCCGGCACGACGGCGTACCGGATGCCGGGACCCACCGCGAGCGCGAGGTTGGTCGGCAGCGTCCACGGGGTCGTCGTCCAGGCGAGCGCACGCACCCCGGTCAACCCCAGCGCCTCGGCCTTCGCCCCCACCAGGGGGAAGGTGACGGTGACCGACGGGTCCTGGCGCAGCTTGTAGACGTCGTCGTCCATGCGCAGCTCATGGTTCGACAGCGGCGTCTCGTCGCGCCAGCAGTACGGCAGCACGCGGTGGCCCTGGTAGGCGAGGCCCCGCTCGTGCAGCTCCTTGAACGCCCACAGCACCGACTCCATGTACGAGGTGTCCAGGGTCTTGTAGCCGCGGTCGAAGTCCACCCAGCGCGCCTGCCGGGTGACGTAGTCCTCCCACTCGCGGGTGTAGGCGAGCACCGACTCCCGGGCCTTGCCGTTGAAGGCGCCGATGCCCATCTGCTCGATCTCGGCCTTCTCGGTGATGCCGAGCTGCTTCATCGCCTCGAGCTCAGCAGGCAGCCCGTGCGTGTCCCACCCGAACACGCGGTCGACCTTGCGCCCGCGCATGGTCTGGAAGCGCGGGAACACGTCTTTCGCGTAGCCCGTGAGCAGGTGGCCGTAGTGCGGCAGGCCGTTGGCGAACGGCGGGCCGTCGTAGAACACCCACTCCTCGGCATGCTCGCGGCGGTCGATCGAGGCCTGGAACGTGCCGTCCTGCGCCCAGAACTCAAGCACCTCCCGCTCGATCCGCGGAAAGTGCGCGTTCGGGGTGACGGGTTCGTCGCTGTTGCGGGGATAGACCATGGTGTCTCGCAGTCGTGTCGTGTGCCTGCGCCGGGACGACCCTCGCGGACCGCGGTACCACCCTGCCTTGCCCCTGGGGGGCCGCTCTCACTGCGGCGATGACGGGCCTGCCCCGCTCGGGTCTACTGGGGACCGGGGTCCTGTTCTGCCGAGAGCTCCCCGGTGATGTCCGGATCGTCGCCTGTGCCTGAAGTCTACCGGCCGTGCCGGCCGGCGCGCGCCGTGACGTGCGCCGTGACGCCGGCCATTGTTGGACTCATGCCAGAATCGTCGACGTGACTGTCACCGCACCGACCGCCTCCCCCGCCCGCCGCGTCGCGTGGGCCTCGATGGTGGGCACATCGCTGGAGTCGTTCGACTTCTACGTGTTCGCCTACTTCTCGGCGTACTTCGTCGGCCCGCTGTTCTTCGCACCCCTCGGGCAGTTCGGCGGCTCGCTCACCGCCTTCGCCACGATCGCGCTCGCGTTCGTGATCAGGCCGGTGGGCGCCATCGTGTTCGGCCACCTCGGCGACCGCCTCGGCCGGCGCGCCACGCTGCTGTGGACGGTCGGCATCATGGGCGTGGCCACCGGCCTGATCGGCGTGCTGCCGACCTTCGAGCAGGCCGGCTGGCTCGGCGGCGTGCTGCTCGTGCTGCTGCGACTCGTGCAGGGGCTGTCGCTCGGCGGCGAGTGGGGCGGCTCCATCCTGCTGGCCACCGAGCATTCGGGACGGCTCAAGCGGGCCTTCTACGCGTCGATCCCCCAGCTCGGCTCGCCGGTGGGCTCGACCCTCACCGCCGTGGTCTTCCTGGTGATGGCGGTCGCGCTGCCCGCCCCCGAGCTGGCGGCATGGGGATGGCGCATCCCGTTCCTGCTCGCGCTTCCGCTGCTGGCGGTGTCGCTGTATCTGCGCCGTTCGATCGACGAGACGCCCGTGTTCGAAGAACTGGTCGCCGAGCGTCGCCGCGACCGAGTGCCGCTCGCGGCGCTGCTGAGTCGCAGCCCCGGACCCTTCGGCATCGCCATCGGCGCGGCGCTGCTGGGCATCGGCTCGTATTCGCTGATGAACACCTACACCCTGAATTACGGCGTGACGCATCTCGGGTTCAGCTTCCAGGCCCTGCTGATCGCGACCACCATCGGCGCGCTGGTGCAGTTCGTGACCATTCCGCTGTTCGGCGCCTGGGCGAACCGCGTCGGGTCGGCGCGCGTGGTGGCGTGGGGGGCGCTGGGCACGCTCGTGATCTCGTTTCCGATGTACTTCCTGCTGCAGTCGGCCTCGTTCGCCGTGCTGGTCGGCATGATGATCATCGGGGGCATCCTGCCCACCGCCGCATGGGCGGCGCTCGGGGGTCTCATGAACGACCTGTTCCCCAGTCGGTTCGGCTATTCGGCGCTGTCGCTGGCGTATGCCATCGCGGCCACGCTGAGCGGCTTCGTGCCGTTGCTGACGCTGGCCTTCGGACAGGCGACCGGCTACGCGTGGTGGCATCCGGGGGTCGTGCTGGCGGTGCTGTCGACGGTGACGCTGGTCTGCGCCTGGGCGGCCGGGCGCGTGGCGGCTGGCAGGGATTCGACAGGGCTCGTCGACTGAACGCGGGTGGCCTGCCGCACAGGCTGTTCGTGCCCGATGCTTGACACGCCACTTCACTTTTGAAAGTATCGCGGTCATGAGCCTCTTCATCACCTGCCCCGTGGCGAGCGTCGAACGTGCTGCGGCCTTCTACACCGCGCTCGGCTGGACTTACAACGCTGCGATGTCCGACGACAACGTCGCCTGCTTCGCGATCGCACCCGAGCAGTACGTCATGCTCGGCAGCCGCGAAATGTACGCCAGCGTCGGCGGCGTCGAAGCCCTGGTGGGCACCCCCGACACGCCCTCGAAGGTGACGGTCTCGTTCGACCTCGGCAGCCGCGAGGCGGTCGACGCACTCGTCGAGCGTGCTCGCGCGGCCGGCGGACGCGTGGGCGACATCGACGACTATCCGTTCATGTACCAGCGCCAGTTCGACGACCCCGACGGGTATCACTACTCGCCGTTCTGGATGAAGCCCGACGTCGATCCGACCCCGTGAGCGAACTCGCTGCGGCGCTGGAAGTGGTCGGCACGCGATGGGCGCTGCTCATCGTGGAACGGCTGCTCGACGGGCCGCAGCGCTACGGCGACCTGCAGCGCGACCTCGGTCTGGGCACGGCCATGCTCGCCACCCGACTGCGCGAACTGGAGCGTGCCGGCGTGCTTCGCCGGCTGCCGCTGCACCACAACACGCGGGCGTATGCACTCACCGCACGGGGTCTCGACCTGCGCGAGGCGATCGACGCGCTCGCCCGCTGGGGCGCCGCGTCGGGCTAGACCCCGAGCCGGCTCGGTAGAATCGAGGCATCCACACTCAGGCACGCTCACACAGTGCCGCACATATCGAGGAGTGCTCCATGGCGCAGATTCCCGACAAGCCCGCGCTGGAAGGCCTGGAGCAGAAGTGGGATGCCGCATGGCAGGCCCGCGGCACGTATCTCTTCGACCGGGCCGAGGCCGCCACCCGAGGCCGTGCGGGCGTGTTTTCGATCGACACCCCGCCACCGACGGCATCCGGATCGCTGCACATCGGTCATGTGTTCTCGTTCACGCACACCGACCTCAAGGCCCGGTTCGAGCGCATGCGGGGCAAGACCGTGTTCTACCCCATGGGCTGGGACGACAACGGCCTGCCCACCGAACGGCGCGTGCAGAACTACTACGGCGTGCGATGCGACCCTTCGCTGCCCTATGACCCGACGTTCGCTCCCCCGTTCGAGGGCGGCGACAACAAGAGCGGAAGGGCCGCCGAACAGGTGCCGATCAGCCGGCGCAACTTCATCGAGCTGTGCGAGAAGCTCACCGTGGAGGACGAGCAGCACTTCGAGAGCCTGTTCCGCCAGCTCGGACTCTCGGTCGACTGGACGCAGAGCTACCGCACCATCTCGGACGACACGATCCGCACGAGCCAGCTGGCCTTCCTGCGCGGCCTGCAGCGCGGCGAGGCATACCAGGCGCTCGCCCCCACCCTGTGGGACATCGACTTCCGCTCCGCGATCGCCCAGGCCGAGCTCGAGGACCGCGACCAGCCCGCCGCCTTCCACCGGCTCGCGTTCGCACGCCCCGACGGCACCAGCCTGCACATCGAGACCACCCGGCCCGAGCTGCTCGCCGCGTGCGTCGCCCTGGTGGCAAACCCCGACGACGAGCGCTATCGGCAGCACTTCGGCACGGCCGTGCGCACACCGGTGTTCGGCGTCGAGGTGCCGGTGCTCGCGCATCCGCTCGCGCAGCCCGACAAGGGCACGGGCATCGCCATGATCTGCACCTTCGGCGACGTGACCGACATCGTCTGGTGGCGCGAGCTGGACCTGCCGAACCGCACCATCCTCGGCCAGGACGGCCGCGTGCTGGCCGACGCCCCCGACGCGATCGACTCGGATGCCGGCCGCGCCGCGTATGCGGAGCTCGCGGGCAAGACCGTCTTCAGCGCGCGCAAGCGCATGGTCGAGCTGCTCGAGGAGTCGGGCGACCTCATCGCCGTGTCGGCACCGTTCAGCCATCCGGTGAAGTTCTTCGAGAAGGGCGACCGGCCGCTGGAGATCGTCTCGACCCGGCAGTGGTATCTGCGCAACGGCGCCCGCGACGAGGCGCTGCGCGAGCGGCTGATCGCGCTCGGCCGCGAGGTCGCATGGCATCCCGACTTCATGCGGGTGCGCTACGAGAACTGGACCAACGGGCTCACCGGTGACTGGCTCGTCTCGCGGCAGCGGTTCTTCGGGGTGCCGATCCCGGTCTGGTACGCGCTCGACGAGCACGGCGAGCGCGACTACGCGCGCGTGCTCACCCCCGGGCTCGACGCGCTGCCGGTCGACCCCGCCTCCGACACCCCGCCCGGGTTCACCGAGGCGCAGCGCGGAGTGCCCGGCGGCTTCGAGGCCGAGAAGGACATCTTCGACACTTGGGCGACCAGCTCGCTCACCCCGCAGCTAGCCGGCGGTTGGGCGCGCGACCAACAGCTGTGGCAACTGGTGGCGCCGTTCGATATGCGGCCGCAGGGGCAGGACATCATCCGCACCTGGCTGTTCTCCACGCTGCTGCGCAGTGCGCTCGAAGACGATCGCGCGCCGTGGACGGATGCCGCGATCTCGGGCTTCATCGTCGACCCGGATCGCAAGAAGATGTCGAAGTCGAAGGGCAATGTGGTCACGCCCGCGGACATCCTCGCGGCGCACGGCACGGATGCGGTGCGCTACTGGGCGGCGTCGAGCCGGCTGGGCGCGGACGCCGCGTTCGACCCGCAGAACCCGACCCAGGTGAAGATCGGCCGGCGCCTCGCGATCAAGGTGCTCAACGCGGCGAAGTTCGTGCTCACCTTCCCGGTGCCCGAGGGCGCCGAGATCACGCATGCGCTGGATGCCTCGATGCTCGCCACGCTCGACGGCGTGGTGCGCGAAGCCACCCGCGCGTTCGAGTCCTACGACCACGCCAGGGCGCTCGAGGTCACGGAAGGCTTCTTCTGGACCTTCTGCGACGACTACCTCGAGCTGGTCAAGGAGCGCGCGTACGACCGCACGGATGTCGGCCAGCCCTCGGCGGCGCTCGCCCTGCGGCTCGCGCTGGAGACCCTGCTGCGACTGCTCG
>CAYLMS010000106.1:0-6156 GCA_964384455.1 uncultured Microbacterium sp.
TCCACCGCCCCGATCGCCGTCATCGCACCGGCGCACGGCGGCGTGCGTGCGGGCGGTCTGCTGCTGGGAGTGACCTCGGCGCTGGCGTTCTCGTCGAGCGGACCGTTCGTCAAGCCGCTCCTGGAGGCCGGCTGGTCGCTCGGGGCGGCGCTGCTGATCAGGATGAGTGTCGCAGGCCTCATCCTGTCGCCCGCGCTGGTGCGCGCGCTGCGCGCCCGGCCGGGAGTGCTGCGCCGCCAGTGGCGGCTGATCGCCGGCTTCGGGCTGTGCGGCGTGGCCGGCTGTCAGCTGTTCTTCTTCTCGGCGCTCCAGCGGATGCCGGTGGCCGTGGCGCTGCTGATTCAGTACCTCGCCCCCGTGCTGCTGGTGCTGCTGGCCTGGGTGCGCACGCGACGCGCGCCTTCACGGGTCGTGCTGCTCGGCTCGCTGGTGTCGGTGGTCGGGCTCGTGCTGGTCGTCGACATCTCCGGGGCGCGATTCGACCTGCTCGGCACGCTGTTCGCGTTGGCGGCGGCCGTGTGCGTCGGCGCCTACTTCCTCATCGCCGAGCGCGCGGGCGACGACATGCCGCCGCTCGCGCTGGCGTCGGCGGGCCTGCTGGCGGGCGCGGGGCTGATCGGCGTGCTGTGCCTGACCGGCCTGATGCCCTTCGCCGCGCCGTCGGTGACCGTGCTGCTGGGCGGACTGCCTGTGCCGGGGATCATGGCGATCGCGTGGATCTCGGCGGTGGCGACCACGCTCGGCTACGCGTTCGGCGTGATGGCCATTCCCCGGCTCGGCTCGCGGGTGGCCTCATTCGTCGGGCTCAGCGAGGTGCTGTTCGCACTGGGTTTCGCGTGGCTGCTGCTGGGAGAGGCGCCGGCCCCGGTGCAGCTGGCCGGCGGTGCGCTGATCGTCGTCGGCGTCGTGCTGGTGCGCGCCGATGCCACAAGCGCGGCCGCGGCTATGACGTCCGTCGAGCCAGGTGCATGAGCGGGCCGAGGCGGTAGGGGATGACCTCGCCCATGATCAGCTGGGTCTCGGTGCGCTCGACCCCGTCGATGGCGAGCACGCGGGCATCGATGTCGAAGAGGTGGTGGGCGTCGCGGCACGCGACCCGCACGATCAGATCGGTCTGGCCGCTGAGCCCGTGGGCCTGCACCACCTCGGGCAGCTGCGCGAGCTCCTGTGTGATGCGCGGCAGGTCGCCTTGGCGCAGCTGCACGTTCACGAACGCCTCGAGCGGGAAGCCGAGCGCCACGCTCGACAGGGCACGCTCGAACGAGAGGAACACGCCGGAGCGCTCGAGCCGTGCCATGCGCGCCTGCACCGTGTTGCGCGAAAGCCCAAGCCGCTCCGCGAGGCCGACCACGGTGGCGCGCGGGTCGTCCGCGAGTGCGGCGAGGAGGTCGAGGTCAACGTGATCCAGGTTGCTCATACTGCTCAACAATAGCACCGTCTATCGCCCATAGACTAGCCAACATGCTCAAGTGCTTTGTCGATGCTTGAGCGAGGTGCGCTGTTGGCCTATCCTGGCGGCATCCGGCGACGATGCCGGCGACACGCGGCGCCGCCACGAGCGCAGCCGCGGCAGGAGGCTGACGATGGCGCACACCCTGAGCCCGATGAGCGACCTCGCGACGGACGTCGACGAGGTCGCGCGACTGATCACCCCCGACGGACGACGCGTCGCCGATCCCGCCCTCGACCCGTGGGTCGCCGATGTCACCGCCGACGTGCTGCGCAGCCTGTACCGCGACATGCGCCTCGTGCGCCGGGTCGACACCGAGGGGGTGGCGCTGCAGCGTCAGGGGCAACTCGGCCTGTGGGCGCCGTGCCAGGGGCAGGAGGGCGTGCAGGTGGGCACGGCCCGCGCGTTCCGCACCGACGACTTCGTGTTCCCGAGCTACCGCGAGATCGGCGTCAACTTCGTGCGCGGTGCGAAGCCCGCGGATTTCGTGCTCGCGTGGCGCGGCGAGCAGCACTCCACGTTCAACCCCTATGACATCGGCGTCGCGGCGCCGCAGATCATCATCGGCGCGCAGGCGCTGCACGCCGTCGGCTACGGCATGGGCATCCAGCGCGACGGCACCGACCAGGCGGTCGGGGCCTACTTCGGCGACGGCGCCACGAGCCAGGGCGATGTGAACGAGGCCATGGTGTTCGCCTCGTCGTTCCAGGCGCCGGTCGTATTCGTCTGCTCGAACAACCAGTACGCGATCTCGGAACCCGTGACGGTGCAGGCGCGCTTCCCGATCGCGGGCCGCGCGCCCGGGTTCGGCATCCCGAGCATGCGGATCGACGGCAACGACGCGCTGGCGTGCCTGGCCGCCATGCGCTGGGCGCTCGATCGCGCGCGCAGCGGAAAGGGCCCGGCGTATCTCGAGGCCGTCACCTATCGCATGGGTCCGCACACCACGAGCGACGACCCCACCAAGTACCGCGACAAGGCCGAAGTGGAGAAGTGGCGCCAGCGCGACCCGATCACGCGGCTGCAGGCGCTGCTGCAGGGCGAGGGGCAGTGGGATGACGCGTTCGAGGCCTCGGTGGAGGCCGAGGCCGACGCGCTGGGCGCGGCCGTACGGGCGGCGGCCATCGACGCTGTCACCAAGGACGCGATCACGATCTTCGACCACGTCTACGCTGAGCCGCACAGCGGCATCGACGAGGAGCGCACCGCGTTCGGCGTCTACCTGGCGGGCTTCGCCGGCGCCGACGGGGGTGTGCGATGACCACGCTGACCATGGCCAAGGCGCTCAACGCGGGGTTGAGCCGCGCGCTGGCCGACGACGACCGCGTGCTCATCATGGGCGAGGACATCGGACGCCTCGGCGGCGTGTTCCGCATCACCGACGGTCTGCTCGACCGCTTCGGCGCTTCCCGTGTGATCGACACCCCGCTCGCGGAGTCGGGCATCGTAGGCACGGCGGTGGGCCTCGCCTACCGGGGCTACCGCCCCGTGGTCGAGATCCAGTTCGACGGATTCGTCTACCCCGCCTTCGATCAGATCGTGTGCCAGGTGGCGAAGCTGCACTATCGCACGCGCGGCGACGTGCGCATGCCGATCACGATCCGCATCCCATGGGCGGGCGGGGTGGGCGCGGCCGAGCACCACTCGGAGTCGCCTGAGGCGTATTTCGTGCACACCGCGGGTCTGCGGGTGGTGGCCGTGTCGAACCCCCAGGACGCGTATACGATGCTGCGCCAGGCCATCGCCAGCGACGACCCGGTGGTGTTCTTCGAGCCGAAGCGGCTCTACCACACGAAGGGCGAGGTCGACCTCGATCGACCGCTCGCCGATGCGCCGCCGATGGGACTCGCGCGCGTAGCGCGCAGCGGCACCGACGTCACCCTGCTCGCCTACGGCGCACAGGTGGTCACGGCGCTGGACGCCGCCACTGCCGCCGAGGACGACGGGATCTCCATCGAGGTGATCGACCTGCGCTCGCTGTCTCCGGTGGACTACAAGACCGTGGCCGCGTCGGTGCGCAAGACCGGGCGGGTCGTGATCACCCATGAGGCCGCCCGGGAGGCGGGCGTGGGCGCGGAGCTCGCCGCCAGCATCACGGAGCGCTGCTTCGACGTGCTCGAGGCGCCGCCGCTGCGCGTCACCGGGCACGACATCCCCTACCCGCCGGCGAAGCTGGAGTCGTACCACCTGCCCGACCTCGACCGCATCCTGGATGCCGTCGACCGCGTGCTCGACCGGCCGCACAGTCTCACGGGGGTGCAGCTGTGAGCACAGATTTCGCGCTCCCCGACCTGGGCGAGGGGCTGCCCGAGGCCGAGCTCGTGCAGTGGCTGGTCAAGGCGGGCGACACCGTGTCGCTGAACCAGACGATCGCCGAAGTGGAGACGGCCAAGGCCGTGGTAGAACTGCCGTCGCCGCACGCCGGCGTGGTGGCGGCCCTGCACGCGGCGCCGGGTGATGTCGTGGCCGTCGGCTCGGTGCTGATCTCGTTCGACCTACCGGGCGGCGAGCGTGCGCCCGCGGCGACACACGAGGCGCCGGAGGCGGAGCAGGTGCCGCCGAACCTCGTCGGCTACGGCGCTGCGCCGCGCGCGGCAGGCCGGCCGGCGCGGCGCGCGCGGACCGTCGGCGGCTCGCCCGCAGCATCCGTCGAGACCGCCGTGCTGGACGCGGCGCCGCACGACGTGCTGCCCGCCGCCGACGTGCTCGAGGCGCCTGCCGAGCGGCCGCGGTCCACCCCGCCCGTGCGCCGCTTGGCCAAGGACCTCGGCGTGGAGCTGGCGCTCGTCGTCGGAACCGGAGCATCGGGGCTGATCACCCGCGCCGACGTCGAGGCGTATGCGGGCGGCACCGTGGGCGCGGTCGCGCAGCGGGCCGCGGCATCCGACCAGGTGCCCGAGTCGCCGGCCGACTGGACCGCGCATCCGGGTGAGCGCACGACCCGCGTGCCCATCCGCGGCGTGCGGCGCATGACCGCGCAGGCGATGGTGCGCAGCGCGTTCACCGCGCCGCACGCCACCACCTTCCTCACGGTCGACGTGACGCCGACGATGGAACTGATCGCCGCGCTGAAGGCCGATCGCACTCTGGCGGGCCACCGGATCGGCGTGCTCGCGGTGGCCGCGAAGGCGGCGTGCCTCGCATTGATGCGCCACCCCGAGCTGAACTCGCACTGGGACGAGCAGGCGGGCGAGATCGAGCTGCACCACTACGTCAACCTCGGCATCGCCGCGGCCACGGGCCGCGGCCTGGTCGTGCCGGTGGTGCGGGATGCCGAGCGGCTGACGCTGGTCGGGCTGGCCGATGCGATCGGGGCACTGGCCGAGACGGCCAGGGCGGGGCGCACCGCGCCCGCCGACATGCTCGGCGGCACGTTCTCGATCACGAACGTCGGGGTGTTCGGCGTGGACGGCGGCACCCCGATCATCAACCCGGGGGAGGCCGCCATCCTCGCCGTCGGCGCGGTGCGCCGGATGCCGTGGGAGCACCGCGGCGAGATCGCGCTGCGCGACGTGATGACCTTGAGCCTGTCGTTCGACCACCGGCTGGTCGACGGCGAGCAGGGATCACGGTTCCTGGCCGACGTCGCCGGCGTGCTGGCGCAGCCGGGTAGGGCGATGCTGCTGGGCTGACCGGTGCGTTCGGGCGTTCAGGCGCTCAGGCTTGCGAGCGCCATCGCGGCCAGCGTGCCGCGCACCTGCGCGTCGGGAGGCGCGGGGTGCAGGCCGCGCACGCTGTGCGGCGTGGAGTTGATCAGGCCGAACGCGGCGTGCGCCCGCACTCGCAATTCCGCCTGAGATGCCGCAGGCGCGAGCCGCTCGAGCACCCCCACCCACAGTTCGACGTATTCGCGCTGCAGCCGGCGCACTTCGTGCCGGTCGCCGACGCTGAGGTTGTCCAGGTCGCGGTCCTGCACCCTGATGACATCGGCGTCCTCGAGGGCGAAGTCGACGTGGAACGCGACGAGGCGCTCGAGCAGCTCGCCGTCCTGTCCGCCGCCCGTGACGACCGCGGCGCCGCCGTCGAGCAGGCGCTGGCTGACGCGGGTCAGCAGGCTGGCCAGGAGGGCCTGCTTGTTGGCGAAGTGCCGGTACACCGCGGGGCCGCTGATGCCCACCGCCATGCCGATGTCTTCGAGACTCACCCCGGCGAAGCCGCGTTCGGCGAACAACCGTGCGGCTTCGCGCAGCAGGGCGGCCTGCCGATCCGCCTTCGCCCGGCCGCGCGGCGTGAGGCTGCCGGGATCGGCCGCGCCGCGGGTTGTCATTTCAGTTAATCCTCGCTAACATGAGGTCTTCCGGTTAGTGCACCCTAACCGGATCTGCACAGGCGGAACAAGCCGTGTGACCGGATCGTGACGTCGACGGAGACAGGCATGAGCACACTGCGCACCCAGGCGCAGCACGACGACGCCTTCGCGCGTACACACCACGCGCAGGCAGCGCTCGCCGCCGGACTGCGCGAGCGCATCGCCGTCGCCGCGCGCGGCGGCTCGGAGGCGGCTCGGCGCCGGCACGTCGATCGTGGCAAGCTGCTGCCGCGCGAGCGGGTGATCAGGCTGCTCGACGAGGGCAGTCCGTTCCTGGAGCTGTCGCCGCTGGCGGCGGGCGGGCTGTACGACGACGACGCTCCGGGGGCAGGGCTGATCGCAGGCATCGGCCTGGTGCACGGCAGGCACGTCATGGTGGTGTGCAACGACGCCACCG
>CAYLMS010000107.1:0-6140 GCA_964384455.1 uncultured Microbacterium sp.
CCCGGGCGATGATCGCGGCGTGGCAGGTGCGTCCGCCGCGATCGGTAACGATGGCCGACGCCTTCTTCATGATCGGCTCCCAATCGGGGTCGGTCATGTCGGCCACCAGCACATCGCCCGCGCGGAACTCGTCCATGCGCGCGATGGAGTCGAGCACCCGCACCGGTCCTGCGCCGATCTTCTGCCCGATCGCACGGCCCGTGACCAGCACCTCCGCCCGCTCGCGCAGCACGTACCTGGTCATCACGGCGCCGTCGGCGCGCGAGACCACCGTCTCGGGCCGCGCCTGCACGATGAACAATTCGCCGGTCAGCCCGTCCTTCGCCCATTCGATGTCCATCGCCCGCCCGTAGTGCGCCTCGATGGTGAGCGCCTGGCGGGCCAGCTCCTCCACCTCGGCGTCGTCGATGCAGAAGCGCCGCCTGGCCGCGGCGGGCACATCCTCGAATGCGGTCGATCCGCCCACGTGCACGCCCTGCGTGTACCGCATCGCGATCGCCTTCTCCCCCACCTGGCGCTTCAGGATGGCCGGCCGGCCTGCGCGCAGAGCGGGCTTGTACACGTAGAACTCGTCGGGGTTCACCGCGCCCTGCACCACGGCCTCGCCGAGCCCGTAGGCGCCGGTGACGAACACGGCGCGGTCGAAGCCCGACTCGGTGTCGACCGTGAACATCACCCCGGACGCTCCGACATCCGAGCGCACCATGCGCTGCACGCCCGCCGACAGCGCCACGTCGTGGTGCTCGAAGCCGTTGTGCACGCGGTAGGCGATGGCGCGGTCGTTGTAGAGCGACGCGTACACGGCGTGCACGGCGTGCAGCACGTTGTCGATGCCGCCGATGTTGAGGAACGTCTCCTGCTGCCCGGCGAACGACGCGTCGGGCAGGTCCTCGGCGGTCGCGCTCGAGCGCACCGCCCAGGTCACCCGCTCCGGGTCGGGGTCGCCGGCGACCAGCTGCGCGTACGCGTCGCGGATGTCGCGCTCGAGCTGCGGCGGGAACGGCTGCTGCTCGATCCAGCCCCGCACCTCCGCGCCGACGCGGGCGAGTTCGGCGACGTCGTCCACGTCGAGCGCCTCGACGGCGGTGCGGATGCGGTGGAGCAGACCGCCTGCCTGCAGGAACTCGCGGTATGCGTCGGCGGTGGTGGCGAACCCGCCGGGCACCCGCACCCCCGCCCCGGACAGCTGTGAGACCATCTCGCCGAGCGAGGCGTTCTTGCCCCCCACCTGCGGCAGGTCGGCCATGCCGATGTGCTGGAACCAGAGGATGCTGTTCATCCGTTCACCTCTCGTGGGCTTCGCGCAGCTTGAGCGTCTGCATGATGACGGCGGACATCTCCTCGACGCTGCGGGTCGAGGAGTTGAGGAAGGGGACCCGCGTGCGCCGGTACAGGTCTTCGGCCCGGCGCAGCTCGAGCGTGCACTGCTCCAGGCTCGCGTAGCGCGATCCCGGCCGGCGCTCGTGCCGTACCTGGCTCAGGCGCAGCGGGGTGGTGGTCAGGCCGAAGCAGCGCGACCCGTAGCGGTCGATGGTGCGCGGCAGTCCCTCGGTGGGGAAGTCGTCGTCGGTGAGCGGATAGTTCGCCACCAGCAGCCCGTACTGCAGCGCCAGGTACATCGTGGTCGGCGTCTTGCCGCAGCGCGACGGCGCGACCACGATCACGTCGGCGAGGTCGAGCGCGCGCGTGCTCTGCCCGTCGTCGTGCTCGATGGCGTATTCCACCGCGCGCATGCGCGCGAGGTAGTGCCGCATATCGCCAACGCCGTGGTACTGGCCCAGCTGCTCCGACGCGGTCGTGCCCAGCGCTCGCTCCAGCTCGGTGAGGTGGCCGGCGAGCAGGTCGATGATCACGGCATCCGAACCGGCGATGATCTCGCGCAGCGCCGTCTGCTTGACCGTGGTGAACACGATCGGCGCAAGTCCACGGTGCGCGGCGCGGCGGATGTCGTCGACCACCGCGCGCGCGCCCTGCTCGTCGTCGACGAACGGGATGGTGTGCCGCTCGAACGCGATCGCGGGGAAGTTGACCAGCAGTGCGCTGCCCAGGGTCTCGGCGGTGACTCCTGTGCTGTCCGACACGAAATAGGCGGCACGATGCGTGACCTGCGCCGTCGTCGGCGCCTCCGGCGCCCCGGGGTCGATCATGTCGGCTCCGCTCTGGTCTCGGGCACCGCTGCGACGGCGACCGCTGTCGATGCCAGGCTATGCCCGCGGGCATGGCCGCGTCAGGCGGTGCCGACGGAAGAATCGACGATCCTTCACTGTGCCGAAGATCGCGCGACGCAGCGCGCATTGCGGCGCCTCCTAGGATTGTCGGGTGACCAGACCCCGCCTGTACTCGGGCATGCAGCCCTCGGCCGACTCGCTGCAGATCGGCAACTACATCGGCGCCCTGATGCAGTGGCGGCAGCTGCAGGACGAATACGAGGCGTTCTTCTCCGTCGTCGACCTGCACGCGCTCACCCAGCCGTACGACCCGGCGGAGCTGCGGGCGAAGACGCGGCGCACCGTCGCACAGTACATCGCCGCCGGGATCGAACCGTCGCGATCCACGCTCTACGTGCAGTCGCACGTGCCCGCGCACGCCGAGCTGCAGTGGGTGCTGTCGACCATCACGGGCAACGGCGAGGCCGCGCGCATGACGCAGTACAAGGACAAGGTGGCGCGGTACGGCGCGGATGCGGCATCCGTCGGGCTGTTCACCTACCCGATCCTGATGGCGGCCGACATCCTGCTGTACCAGACCGACATCGTGCCCGTCGGCGACGACCAGAAGCAGCATGTCGAGCTCACCCGCGACCTGGCCGAGCGGTTCAACAGCCGGTTCGGGCAGGCGTTCCGGGTGCCGGAGCCCGTGATCGCCGCCGAGACGGCGCGCATCTACGATCTGCAGAACCCCGCCGCGAAGATGTCGAAGTCGGCCGAGTCGGACGCCGGCGTGCTGTGGCTGCTCGACGAGCCGGCGGTGTCGGCGAAGAAGATCATGCGTGCGGTGACCGACTCCGAGGGCGCCGTGCGCTACGACCGCGCGGCGAAGCCGGGAGTATCGAACCTGCTGACGATCTACTCCGCGCTCACCGGCCGGCCGGTGACGGCCATCGAGGACGAGTACGCGGGCCGCGGCTACGGCGACTTCAAGAAGGGGCTCGCGGAGGTGCTCGTCGCGGAGTTCGCTCCGGTGCGCGAGCGGGCGCTCGCGCTGCTCGACGACCCCGCCGAACTCGACCGGCTGCTGGCGGCGAACGCCGACCGCGCGGCCGCAGTGGCCGAACGCACCCTGGCCGACGTGTACGACAAGGTCGGACTGCTGCGCCGGGCGTGAGGACTGCCCGCTCGGGGCGCTCGGCGCCCCTGCAGCCTTCGGCGGCCTGCCGGCGGCCTGCGGTCGGCCCGGCGGCATCGACCCGCCGCGTGCACGCGCTCAGGCTGAATCGACCGCTGCGGGCTCATCCGGCGCTCTGCGCCTCGCTCAGCCTGAGCGCGTGCCCGGTGCCGGTCGGAGCGATTGTGTGCGACGCGCGCGGCCGGCACACCGGGTTCGCCGGCCGGCACGCCCGAACCGCCCAGCGGACTCAGCGGGCCGCACGGGCGGCGCGCACACCGCGCACTGCCTCCAGCACCACTTGTGGGTCATTCCGAGATCGTGTCCGCGAGGCTGCGAGCGCGAGGAGGCCGCGGCGCGATCGGGGACAGAAGCGCGTTGCGCGCGGCCCGTGCAGGAGCAGGCGTGCACGCGCTCAGGCTCATCGTGCCTCGCAGCGCGCGACAGGCCCGAGATGCGCCTCTCAGCCTGAGCGCGTGCCGCCGGCGGCCGCCTGCGCATAGGGTGACTGCGTGGATCCTGTCTGCTTGAGCACCGCGCGGCTGACCCTGTCGCCACCGGTCGGCAGCGACATCGACGCCATCACCGCTGCTGCCCAGGACCCCGAGGTGCCCCGCTGGACCACACTGCCCTCGCCGTACGGGCGTGCGCACGCCGAAGAGTTCCTGCAGAAGTCCGCACGCGGATGGCTCGACGGTACGGAGCTGACCTGGGCGATCCGCCACCGCGGCGCCTGGATCGGCATGGTGGGGTTGCATGCGATCGAACAGCACCCCGTGGCCGGCGGATGCGCCGAGCTCGGCTACTGGATGGCAGCCCCGGCACGCGGACACGGCTACCTCACCGAAGCGGCACGCGCCGTGCTCGACTTCGCATTCGCCCAGGACGGTGCGGGGCTGGAACGCGTCGAGTGGCGCGCCGTGGTCGGCAACGTCGCGTCGGCGCGCGCCGCGCGCACGCTCGGGTTCCGGTTCGAGGGGACGCTGCGTCAGGGGCTCGCCGATCCCCGCGGGCGGCATGACGGCTGGATCGCGGGCCTGCTCGCCCGCGACGATCGGAGCCGGCAGCCGTGGCCCGTGCTCGCGCCGTGACATCCGCAGCGTGACAGGATAGCCGCATGCCGGAGATGCCCGAGGTGCAGGGGCTGGTCGACTTCCTGCGCCGACGCACGACCGACCTCGCGATTCGACGCGTCATGGTGGCGAGCATCGCCGCACTGAAGACGTACGATCCGCCGGTCATGGCGCTGCCGGATGCCGCGGTGTCCGGCGTATCGCGGCACGGCAAGTTCATCGACATCGCCACGTCGGGCCCGCACCTGATCTTTCACCTCGCGAAGGCCGGATGGCTGCGCTGGTATGCGAGCTTGCCGCAGACGGTGATCCGTCCAGGGCGCACGCCGATCGCGGTGCGCGTCGGGTTCGATGACGGCTCCGGGTTCGACCTCACCGAGGCGGGCACGAAGAAGTCGCTCGCCTTCTACATCGTGCGCTCCCCCGCCGAGGTGCCCGGCATCGCCCGTCTCGGGCCCGATCCCCTTGATCGCGCCTTCACCCGTGACGCCTTCGCGGCACTGCTGGCCGGCCGGCGCACGCAGATCAAGGGGCTGCTGCGCGACCAGTCCGTGATCGCCGGGGTCGGCAACGCCTACTCCGACGAGATCCTGCATGCGGCGCGGATGTCACCGTATGCGCTCGCGAGCAACCTCGATGCGGCAGACGTCGAGCGGCTCTACGACGCGATGCTGCGCACGCTCGAGGAGGCGGTGATCGCCGCAGCGGGCAAGCCCCCGGCCGAGCTGAAAGACGCCAAACGACGCGGCATGGCCGTGCACGGACGGAGAGGCGAGGCATGCCCCGCATGCGGCGACACCGTGCGCAGCGTGTTCTTCGCCGACAATTCGCTGGAGTACTGCCCCACCTGCCAGACCGGCGGAAAGACGCTCGCCGACCGGCGCCTGTCGCGACTGCTCAAGTGATGGCGCACGACCCTGACCCTGTGGATAACTCCTCGTGGGCGCCGATCCCCCGGCTAGCGTGAGGTGATGCACCGTCGTCTGCTCGCCGTCGTGGTGGCGACGATCGCGGTGATGCTCTGTGCATGCACGCCGTCGCCCACCTCCTCACCGACACCCACGGCCGCGTTCGCGAACAAGCATGAGGCGTTCGCCGCCGCCGAGGCGACGTATCGGGCGTATGTGGATGCGTTGAATCAGGTCGTACTGAGCGACCCAGCGACGTTCGAACCGGTGTTCGCTTTGACGACGGGCGAGACGAACGCAGACCTACGCAAGTCTTTCGCCAAGATGCACGCAGACGGATGGCAGGTGCGCGGGCAGTCAGTCGCGCGCACCGTCGACTTGCTTTCGATGGGCGTGCGATTCTCGAATGCTTCGCTCGCCGTGTGTCTCGACGTGAGCGCGGTCACGGTCCGCGATGCCACTGGCGCTTCAGTGGTTCAGCCAGATCGCGAAGACATTCATCCGATGCGCGTTGACTTGGTCCCCTCGCGGTCGAATACGAACGGCTGGATCATCAGCGACATCTCCGGCCGAAGTGGTGAACCAGCATGCCACGCTTGACAGTGCTCGCTCTTGTTGCGGTGCTGGTCGGCCTACCGTTGAGCGCGTTCGCCGAGAGCAGCACCTGCGACCGGGGCGGATGGGTCGGCAACTGTCACGTGTCCAATCCGGGTGATCGGGTGGATGTGGCGGCGGATGCGACGACGCCGGGTTCGGGTGGGTCGGTGCGTCCGCGTCCGGCGCCGTCGCCGTCGCCGTCGTGTGTGGGGTTGTGTCGGGATGGGTATTCGGTGGG
>CAYLMS010000108.1:0-6127 GCA_964384455.1 uncultured Microbacterium sp.
CCTACCGCTCGAGCCAGACCGCTCGCAACCTCGTCGCCGCGCTGCTGGCAACCCTCGCCATCGTGGCTGTCGTGGTGCTGGTGGTACCGCGCGGCGACGCCCCGGCGCGACCGCCGATCGACGTCGCAGCCGCCGCACGCCAGGTGCAGGCCGCGCAGGGCGGGCTGGTCATCGTGCCCACGGTGCCGGCGGACTGGTCGGTGAACGGTGCGGCCCTGGCCTCCGACGGCTCGGGCGCGTGGACGGTCGTGTACGCACCGCCGGGGAATGCGGGATTCGTGCGCGTGGCGCAGGCGTTCGGGGCCGACGGACGCTGGGCGTCACAGGTGCTCGGCGGCGCCGCAGCGCAGGACACGCTGACGATCGACGGCATCGTGTGGGACCGCTACCGGATCGCCGACCCGGCGTCAGCCGGCAATGTCGCCTACGCGCTGGGCACGCAGGCCGGAGCCGACCACATCCTGATCTACGGCGACATGGCTGCGGCGGATGCGGCGCTCGTGGCCGGCAGCCTCACCGCTCAGCTGCGTACTCTGCACACTCAGACCGCTGCGACGGAGGCCCCGTGACAGACCAGCGCCCGACCCCCCAGCAGGCGTGGGACGAAATGGCTCGCGGCAATGCGCGCTTCATCCAGGGCACGCCGCAGCATCCGAGGCAGGACGTCGAGCGGCGCACCGAGCTCGCTGGGGCGCAGCGCCCGCACGCGGTGCTGTTCGGCTGCTCCGACTCGCGGCTGGCCGCCGAGATCATCTTCGACAAGGGACTCGGCGACCTGTTCGTCGTGCGCAACGCCGGCCAGGTGGTCTCGCCCTCCGTACTGGGCAGCCTCGAATACGCGGTGGAGCTGCTCGACGTGCCGCTGCTGGTCGTGCTCGGGCACGACGCGTGCGGGGGCGTGCGCGCCGCGATCGACTCCACCCGCGACGACGCACCGGTACTGCCGCCGCAGATCTGGCGGCTGATCGCCCCGATCGTCCCCGCGGTGCGGCGCGTGCTGCGCGCCACGCCCGGGAGCACGCCGCAGACCGTCGACGCGGAGCAGGTGGGCCGCGAGCACCTGCGCGACACGGTGTCGGAACTCGTGCACTCGTCGGACATCATCTCCGAGGCGGTGGCGTCGGGCCGACTCGGCATCGTGGGGGCCAACTACCGGCTGGGCGAGGGTGCGGCGGTGCCGCACCTCGCCGTCGGTCCGGTCACCATTCAGAACGACTGAGATACAGCAGGGCGCGCCGGCGCACCGGAAGGAGATCACGTTGAGCGAGCACGACTACCGCATCGAGCACGACACGATGGGCGAGGTGCGCGTCCCGCGCGACGCGCTGTACGGTGCGCAGACGCAGCGCGCGGTGGAGAACTTCCCGATCTCCGGCACCGGTCTGGAGTCCGCGCAGATCGCTGCGCTCGCGCGCATCAAGAAGGCCGCCGCGCTGGCCAACAAGGAGCTCGGCGTGCTCGACGGCACGATCGCCGACGCGATCGCGACAGCCGCCGATGCGGTGATCGCGGGCAACCACGACGACCAGTTCCCGATCGACACCTACCAGACCGGTTCGGGCACCTCGTCGAACATGAACATGAACGAGGTGCTCGCCACGCTCGCGAGCAGGCTGCTCGGCGCGCCGGTGCATCCGAACGACCACGTCAACGCATCGCAGTCCTCGAACGACGTGTTCCCGACCTCGGTGCACATCGCGGTGACCCAGGCCCTCATCGACGACCTGATCCCGGCGCTCGACCACCTCGCCGTCGCCTTCGAGGCGAAGGCCGTGCTGTGGCGCGACGCCGTGAAATCGGGCCGCACGCACCTGATGGACGCCACCCCGGTGACCCTCGGACAGGAGTTCGGCGGCTATGCGCACCAGGTGCGCCTGGGTATCGAGCGCGTGCAGTCGGCCCTGGGCCGCGTCGGCGAGGTGCCGCTGGGGGGCACCGCCGTGGGCACGGGCATCAACACTCCGGCGGGTTTCCCGCAGCGCGTGATCGCACTGCTGGCGACCGAGACCGAGTTGCCGATCACGGAGGCGAAGGACCATTTCGAGGCGCAGGGCGCCCGCGACTCGCTGGTCGAGGCATCAGGGGCGCTGCGCACGATCGCGGTCTCGCTGACCAAGATCAACAACGACCTGCGCTGGATGGGATCAGGACCCAACACCGGCCTCGGCGAGCTGCACATCCCCGACCTGCAGCCGGGCTCCTCGATCATGCCCGGCAAGGTCAATCCGGTCATCCCCGAGGCGGTGCTGATGGTCTGCGCACGCGTGGTGGGCAACGACGCCACAGTGGCCTGGGCGGGCGCCTCCGGCGCCTTCGAGCTGAACGTCGCGATCCCCGTCATGGGTACGGCGCTGCTGGAGTCGATCCGGCTGCTGTCGAACGCGACGCGGGTGCTCGCCGACAAGACCATCGACGGGCTGGTCGCGAACACCGATCGCGCGGCGGCCTACGCCGGGATGTCGCCGGCGATCGTCACCCCGTTGAACAAACTGATCGGCTACGAGGCGGCGGCGAAGATCGCCAAGCACGCCGTGGCGCACGGCATCACGGTGCGCGAAGCGGTCATCGATCTCGGCTACGTCGAGCGGGGCGAGCTCACGCTGGAGCAGCTGGATGCCAAGCTCGACCTGCTCTCGATGACTCACCCGGGATGAACGGCGCACGTTCCCGGCCGTGGCAGTCCATAATCGGAGGATGAGTCGCAGCTCGAGGCGAGTCTCGACGCGCGTGCGGATCCTGGGGGCGATCCTGGCCGTCGCGTTCGTCGGGTTCGTCGTCGTCGGCGGGGTCACCTTCCTCGTGCAGCGCGAGCACATCCTCTCGGATGTCGACAACCGGCTGCACGCGCAGGTCGCGGCGCTGAACGTGGTGCAGGGCGCGAGCGCTCCGCACGCCAGCGCGAGCCCGGGCACCGGCACCTCCACGGCGACCGAGTCGATCAACATCGACGAGTTCGCCTCCGTGGACGCCTTCCTGAAGGCGGCCGTCGCCGCGCTCGTACCGGCGCGCAACGAGGCATCCGTGGCGGTGATCGACGGCTCTCCGCGGTACCGGCCGATGACGTTGTCGGGCTTCGATATCTCCGCCAACACCCAGTTGATCGACCGTGCGGTCGCCGAGACCGCGAAGGCCGACGGCGCCGTCATGGGCACCGCCGTCACCGCCGGAGGAACGCTGCGCTACATCGCGATCCCGGTGCGAATGACCTCCGATCCCGCGAAGGGCGTGTACATCCGCGCGATCGACCTCGACGCCGAGCTGCAGCCGGTGACTCTGTCGATGGTGACCTACGCGATCGCCGCGACCGCCACGCTGTTCGCCGTCGCCGTGGTCGGCTGGTTCGTGGTGGGGCGGCTGCTGTCGCCCATCCGCCACCTGCGCGACACGGCCGACTCGATCACGATCACCGAGTTGGGCGCACGCATCCCCGAGCAGGGCAACGACGACATCTCCGACCTGACCCGCACGGTGAACTCGATGCTGGATCGGCTCGAAGGCTCGGTCGACGTGCAGCGCCAGCTGCTCGACGACGTGCGACACGAGCTGAAGACGCCGATCACGATCGTGCGCGGACATCTGGAGCTGATGAACACCGCTGACCGTGACGACGTGGAGGCGGCCCGCGACATCGGCATCGCCGAACTGGATCGGATGACCAGGCTTGTCGACGACATCGACCTGCTCGCCGCTGTGGAGCAGGAGCAGTTCGCGATGGGCGCGGTCGACGTGCACGCGCTCACGGCGCGCGTCGGCGAGCTCGTGGCAGTGATCCCCGGCCACCGCTGGAGCCTGGATGCCGCCGGCACGGGTGTCGTCGAAGGCGACGCCGACCGACTGCTGCAGGCGTGGCTCCAGCTGGCCGACAACGCCTCGAAGTACACGCCGGAAGGTTCCGGGATCGAACTCGGCAGCGCCGTCGACGAGTTCGGCGCCCACCTGTGGGTGCGCGATCATGGCCCGGGCATCCCCGCGGCGCTGCGACGTCGGATCTTCCGGCGCTTCGATCGCGCGCACGGCAAGCGGTCGGTGGGTGGCTCTGGATTGGGCCTGGCCATCGTCGACACGATCGCCAGAGCGCACAACGGCAGCTGCGCCGTGACCGAGACCCCCGGCGGTGGCGCCACCTTCACGATTCACCTGCCGCTGCAGCTGCGCAGTGACGCCACCGCGCTGCCGGCGCCGGTGCGGGCGGGGGATGTGCTGATGCAGCAGCGGGAGGCGACCGGATGACGCGCATATTGATTGCCGAAGACGAGACGCGCATCTCCGCCTTCGTGGCGCGCGGGCTGGAGTCCGCGGGCTACGTCACGGCGGTGGTGGAAGACGGCGCCGAGGCGCTCGAGCGCGCCCTGGAGGGCGACATCGACCTCGTGCTGCTCGACGTCGGCCTGCCCAGCATGGACGGCTTCGAGGTGCTCCGACACCTGCGCGGCCAGGGGTCCGCGATACCCGTGATCATGCTGACGGCACGGGGCACGACGCTCGACACCGTCACTGGATTGGATGCCGGCGCCAACGACTACGTGCCCAAGCCGTTCAAATTCGACGAACTGCTCGCCCGCATCCGATCCCGACTGCGCGACAACCCGTCCGCCGGCGGGTTGACGATCGTGCACGGCGACGTCGCGCTCGACCCGCTCACGCGGCGCGCGACGGTGGGCGGCCGTGAGGTCGAACTGTCGGCGCGCGAGTTCGCCCTCGCCGAGCAGTTCGTGCGCCACCCCGGTCAAGTGCTCAGCCGCGAGCAGTTGCTCAGCCGCGTGTGGGGACTCGACTTCGACCCGGGCTCGAACGTCGTCGACGTCTACGTGCGCTATCTGCGCGGCAAATTCGGCGCCGAGCGCATCGCCACGGTGCGCGGAGCGGGATACCGCTGGGTCTGACGCACGGAGAAGCCCCCGGCGTGGGGGGACACCGGGGGCTGTGAGGCTGGAAGCGGGGGAACTCCAGCCGACTCAATCCGCTCCGTTGGGGGGAACGGCGGATTGATCCTCCTGCGATCCGGCCGGAATGCGGGGATGCTTCCGGTGGGATCGCGAGCCCGTTCGTCCGGGCGCCTCGGAGGTGCCTGCCCCCACCACGGGGGTGACACCGGAAAGCTCTTGCTGGGCACGCAGCCGGTCCACCCAGCGCATGGCGCGCTCGGTGCTCCAGCCCTGCGCCGACACCCAGTCCAGCACGACGTCCCAATCGCCGTCCGTGAGGAAGTGCGCGATGACGGCGCTCTCCGCGGCGGAGGCCAGCGGGGTCGGGGCGGGCTGCGGAGCCGCCGAGGGGCGCACCGTCACGGCGCGTGGCGCGGGTGCGGGCACCACTTGAGCGACCGGCTCCGGCGACGGCTCGGTGGCGGGGTGTGCCGTGACGGCAGCACCTGTGGTGGTGGGGGTCGGCGCGGCGGGGAGCACCATCGGTCGCGCGGCGATCGGGCGGCCCGCGACGTTGCCCAGCGTCATGGCGTTCGAGACCAGCACGGTCGTGGCCGCGGCGATGCCGACGGCGACGGTCGCGGCGGCACCCAGCAGCACCTTGCGCCCGTCGAACGCGGTCCCCTTGCCTGACGCCATGCCCTCTCCCCGTGTCGCACTATCCTGCGTCGGCAACGTGAGAGCATTCCCGGAAGCCCAGTGAGACTGCTCTCATGGGGTTCCGGTGCGCCTCAGGCGAGCTCACCCGCCTCCAGCAGATCGGTCACCAGTGCGGCGATCGCCGAACGCTCGGAGCGCATCAGCGTGACGTGGGCGAACAGGTCGTGTCCCTTGAGCGTCTCGATCACGGAGGCGACGCCGTCGTGCCGACCGACGCGCAGGTTGTCGCGCTGGCCGACGTCGTGGGTGAGCACCACGCGGGAGTTCTGCCCCATCCGGCTGAGCACGGTCAGCAGCACGTTGCGCTCCAGCGACTGCGCCTCGTCGACGATGACGAAGGCGTCATGCAGCGAACGCCCGCGGATGTGCGTGAGCGGCAGCACCTCCAGGATGCCGCGCGCGATGACCTCTTCGACCACATTGGCCGACACCACCGAGCCCAGCGTGTCGAACACAGCCTGCCCCCAAGGGTTCATCTTCTCGGCCTGATCCCCCGGCTGCTGCCGGTGACCAGCGCAACCCGCCCCTCGAGAAGGCCGGTC
>CAYLMS010000109.1:0-6125 GCA_964384455.1 uncultured Microbacterium sp.
CGGCGTGCCGCGCTGGCTGACCGGCAAGGGCAAGGGCTGGGTGACCGCGGAGTATGCGATGCTGCCGCGTGCGACCAACCAGCGCAGCGACCGGGAGTCGGTGAAGGGCCGGATCGGCGGACGCACGCACGAGATCTCGCGGCTGATCGGGCGCGCGCTGCGCGCGGTCGTCGACACCAAGGCGCTCGGCGAGAACACGATCGTGATCGACTGCGACGTGCTGCAGGCCGACGGCGGCACGCGCACCGCCGCGATCACCGGAGCGTACGTCGCGCTCGCCGACGCCATCGCGTGGGGCAGGGCGCAGTCGTTCATCGCGCAGCGCGCGACCGTGCTGCTGGACTCGGTGGCCGCGGTGTCGGTCGGCATCGTCGGCGGCGAGCCGCTGCTCGACCTCGCCTACGTGGAGGACGTGCGCGCCGAGACCGACATGAACGTCGTGGTGACCGGCCGCGGCCTGTTCGTCGAGGTGCAGGGCACCGCCGAAGGCGCGCCGTTCGACAAGCGCGAGCTCGACGCTCTGCTCGAACTCGCGGTCGGCGGCTGCGACACGCTGCGCGCACTGCAGGCGGTCGCTCTGGCGGGCGATCCGGGATGACCCGCCGCGTGGTGCTGGCCACCCACAATGCGCACAAGATCGACGAGTTCCGCGCGATCGTGGCGGCCACCCGGCCCGACCTCGAGGTGATCGGCTACGACGGACCCGAGCCGGTCGAAGACGGCGTCACCTTCGCCGAGAACGCGCTGATCAAGGCGCGGGCGGCCGCCGCGCACACGGGACTGGCCGCGCTGGCCGACGACTCGGGCATCTGCGTCGACGTGCTGGGCGGCGCCCCCGGCGCATTCTCCGCGTACTGGGCAGGGCATGCGAAGGATGCCGCGGCCAACGTCGCGCTGCTGCTCGACCAGCTGCACGACATCGCCGACCCGCACCGCACGGCGCAATTCGTCTCCACGATCGCCGTGGTCGTGCCCCCTGCTGCCGGCACCGGCGAGCACCTCGAGCATGTCGTGCGCGGCGTATGGCCCGGCCGGCTCGCCCGCGCCGCGCGCGGGGAGGGCGGCTTCGGCTACGATCCGATCTTCGTGCCCGACGACCAGTTGCCCGGCGACGAGAAGACCGTCGCGCAGTGGCCGCCGGAGCTCAAGAACGCCCGGTCGCACCGGGCGCGCGCGTTCCGGGCGCTGGCCGCGGTGCTGCGGTCGCTCTAGCGTTCGCGCCGTCTCATGAGCGCTATGCGCGGGGAGCCTCGTCGGATTCGGCGGCGGCCAACTCCTTGCGCACCTTCGCGCGCTCGCGCAGGTAGTGGAACGCCGTCACCGCGATGGTGAGCACCACCACTCCGACGAGGATGACGTCGATGTACTGGGTGACGAGCCGCGCCACCCAGTCGATGTGCCCGATCAGGAAACCGAGCATCGTCAGCCCGAAGCCCCAGGCGACGGCCCCGATGAGGTTGTACAGCGAATAGCGACGCCACGGCATGTGACCGACCCCGGCCGCGACCGGTGCGAAGGTGCGCACGATCGGCACGAAGCGCGCCAGGATGATGGTCATCCCGCCGAAGCGCTCGAAGAACGCGTTCGTGCGATCGACGTTGCGGCGGCTGAACAGGCCGGATTCCTTGCGCTCGAACACGGCCGGGCCGCCCTTGTGCCCGATGAGGTAGCCCACCTCGCCGCCAAGGAACGCCGACAGCGCGATGAGCGTCGCGACGATCCAGATGTTCACGCCGAACACGTTGCTGGTGTGCGTGAGCAGGCCGGAGATCACCAGCAGCGTGTCGCCGGGCAGCAGGAAGCCGATCAGCAGGCCGGTCTCGGCGAACACGATGAAGCACACCACCAGCAGCGCCCAGGGCCAGGCGCCGTGGATGATCGTCTCGGGGTTGAGCCAGGGGATCAGCGCGGTGGCGTGCACAGGCATCCTGTCGGTCGAGATCGTGCGGAAGGTGGGACTTGAACCCACACGCCGTGAGGCACAGGAACCTAAATCCTGCGTGTCTGCCAGTTTCACCACTCCCGCTGGGCGCGCCAAGTCTACCCAGGCCACCCCGGGGCAACGTTCAGGAACCGCTTCTCCCCGCCCACTACGCTGGCGCACGATGAACGACATCCTGCTGCTGCCGGTGATCGACGGACCGATCCCCCCGATCTTCGCCGGATTGTCGATCGCCGCACTGGTCGTGCTGCTCGTGCGGCGCCCCACTCGCCGCTGGGTGCTGCTGGCGCTGGCAGGCATGCTGGTCGGCGCGGTCGCCGGCTACGTCGTGTACCTGTGGGGCAACTCGACCCGCGCGTTCGGCGGATTCCTGCCGCCGGAGGTGTCGTGGTGGCTGATCGTGTCGTTCGCGGCGGCCGGGCTGGCGCTGGCGAGCCTGTGGCGCACTCGCTGGTGGCGCCGCACCGTGGCGATCATCGCCGTGCCGGTGTTCCTCATCACCGGTGGCCTCGGCATCAACGCCTACTTCGGGCTCGACCGCACGCTGGCCGATGTGCTCGGCATCGTGATCTCCAAGCCGATCGTGCTGCCGACCGATCCGCCCACCCCGACTCCGACCTCCTCGCCCACGCCTGTCGGTCCGTTGTGGGCGACGTGGCGCGCTCCCGCCGACATGCCGCGCCTCGGCTCGATCGGAACGGTGACCATCCCCGGCACGGTGTCGGGCTTCCGTGCCCGCCAGGCCGGCCTGTATCTGCCGCCTGCTGCGCTGGTGGCGAACCCGCCGAAGCTGCCGGTGCTGATCTTCATGATGGGGTACCCCGGAACGCCCGCCCCCGAGCGCATCGGCGCGGTCATGCAGACGTTCGCCGCCGCACACCACGGGCTCGCTCCGATCGTGATCATCGCCGACCAGATCGGCACCGTGGGCGGCGACCCCGCCTGCGCCGACTCGAAGCACTTCGGCCAGGCGCAGACCTACATCATGACCGATGTGGTGGCGTGGGCGAAGGCCAACCTCAACGTCGACCCCGACCCGGCGCACTGGGCGATCGGCGGCTACTCCAACGGTGCGACCTGCGCCATCAAGTACGCCACGCTGGCGCCGACGGTGTGGACCAGCATCCTGTCGGTGTCTCCCGAGGAATACCCGGGCGTCGACTACGCGGCACGCGTGATCCGCCTCGTCTACGAGGGCAATCGGGCCGCCTGGGAGGCGGCGAAGCCGATCAACATCCTGGCGACCAAGCACGGCACGCTGGGCGGGCTGTGGGCGGTGGTCACCACCGGCAGCCTCGACACCGTGTTCGGCCCAGGCACGCGGCGGCTCGCCGAGGCGATGAAGGCCGCGGGCATCGATACGAACGTGGTGACGATCCCCGGCGTCGGGCACGTCGGCGACAACTTCCCCGCGGGGGTGCAGGCGGGGATGACGGCGCTGTACCCGCGGTTGGGACTGGCGCCGACCGGCTGACGCCGCCTGTGGACAACTCGCACCGGCGGAGCGCGCAGTTGCGAGGATGCTGGCATGTCCGCCGACCCTGCGCCGCTCATCGCCGAGCGGGTGCGGGAGCGGCTGCGCGCCGACGCGGTCGATCCGCTGCGACATCCGGAGCGCGCGCTCGACGCCGCCCGGGCCGAGGTGCGCCGGCACAACGACTTCGCCCTGGCGAGGGGCCTGCGACCCGCCGACGACGAGGCGGCGTGCGTGCGGGCGGTGCTGGCCGCCGTCACCGGCTACGGCCCGCTGCAGCCGTATCTCGATGACCCCGAAGTCGAGGAGGTGTGGATCAACGCGCCCGACCGCGTGTTCGTCGCGCGCGGCGGCGTGCCCGAGCGGGTGCCGCTGGCATTGACCGACGACCTCGTGCGCGACCTCGTGGAGCGGATGCTGCACGCCACCGGCCGCCGGGTCGATCTGAGCCAGCCGTTCGTCGACGCGTCGCTGCCCGACGGGTCGAGGCTGCACGTGGTGATCCCCGATATCACGCGCAGGCACTGGTCGGTGAACCTGCGCAAGCACCTGCCCGCCTACCGCGAGCTGTCGACGCTGGAGCAGATCGGATCGCTCGCGCCCGAGGCGGCACGGTTGCTGCGTCGGGCGATGCAGGCGGGCCACAGTGTGCTGGTGTCGGGGGCGACGCATGCCGGCAAGACCACCCTGCTCGGTGCGCTCATCGCCGCATGCCCGCCGCACTGGCGCATCGTGACGGTGGAGGAGACCTTCGAGCTGGCCGTGGACGCCCCCGACATCGTCGCGCTGCAGGGCCGCCAGCCCTCGCTCGAGGGCACGGGTGAGGTGACCCTGCGACGGCTCGTCAAGGAGGCGCTGCGCATGCGGCCCGATCGGTTGATCGTGGGCGAGGTGCGCGACGCGGAGGCGCTCGATCTGCTGCTGGCGCTGAACACGGGCGTGCCGGGCGCGGCCACGATCCACGCCAACTCGGCGCGGGAGGCGCTGGCCAAGCTGGCCGCGTTGCCGTTGCTCGCCGGGCGCAACATCGACGCGGGCTTCGTGCTGCCCGCGGTGGCGGCGAGCGTGCAGCTCGTGGCGCACTGCGCCATCGAGCCGGACGGCCGCCGCCGTGTGGTCGAACTCGTCGCGCCCACCGGGCGGGTCGTCGACGGCGCGGTCGAAGCCGACACGCTGTATCTCGCCGAGCGGGAGGCGCGATGACCGTGGTGTTGGGGGCGATGCTCGCCGCCGGGCTGCTACTCGCGCTGTCGCCGTGGCTGTGGCCCGCGCACCGCCGGCGGCCCGCATCCGCGCGCACCGGCAGGCTGCAGCGGCTGGCCGAGGATGCGGGGCTCGCGGGGGTGGCACCGCGCACGGTGCTCGCCGCGTGCGTCGGGCTCGGCATCCTCGCCGCGGCGATCGGCTGGCTGGCGACCGGCGTGCTGCCGCTGGCCGCGGTGGCCGCCGTGGCGGCTGCGAGCGCGCCGATCGGCTGGCTGCGGGCGCGGCGGCTGCGACTGCGCCGATCGCGCCGTGCACTGTGGCCCGACGTGTGCGATCTGCTGATCGCCTCGGTGCGTGCGGGGATGGCGCTGCCCGACGCCGTGGCGAGCCTGTCGTCGTCGGCGCCCGCGCCGCTGCGCCCCGCGTTCGAGGGGTTCGCCCGCGACCTCGCCGCCTCGGGCCACTTCGACTCGAGTGCTGCCCGCCTTAAGCTCGTGCTGGCCGATCCCGTCGCCGACCGGATCGTCGAGACGCTGCGCATGACCAGGCAGGTCGGCGGCACCGAGCTGACGAGCGTGCTGCGCGCGCTCGGCGCCTCGGTACGGGCCGATGCGGCGCTGCGCGCCGAGGTCGAGGCGCGACAGTCGTGGGTCAGGGGCGCCGCGGTGCTCGGCGTGGTGGCGCCCTGGGTGATCCTCACGCTGCTGGCGCTGCGCCCCGAGGGCGCGCAGGCCTATGCCAGCCCTGAAGGGGCGGTGCTCGTGCTGGGTGGAGCGGTGGTGTCGTTGGTGGCCTTCCGCATCATGCTGCGGATCGGGCGGTTGCCCGAGCAGCGGCGGTGGTTCGCATGAGCGGTGCCGCGCTCACGGGTCTCGCCACCGCGATCGTGCTGGGCGGGATGTTCGGCCTCGGCGTGTGCCTGGTGGTGGCGCTGCTGCCGCGCTGGGGCGCAGCATCGCTGTCGCGCCGCATCGCGCCCTACCTGCGGGATATCACCGACTCCGGCGCCGCCGGATATCCGCCGGCAGCGCCCGGGGTGGCGGTGCGAGCGTTGCTCGTGCGCCTGGGCGGCGCGTTGGGCGCATCGCCCGCGGTACGGCGGCGGCTCGCCCAGGCGGGCTGGACGCAGGACGTCTCCGCGTTCCGCGGCCGACAGCTCGGCTGGTCGGTGGCCGGCGTCGTCGCCGGGGGAGCGGTGGTGGTGGCCCTGGCGCTCGCCGGTCGGGCCAGTCCGGCGGCCGCTCTCCTGCCCGCGGTGCTCGCCGCCGTCGGCTACCTGCTGTGCGACGCGCACCTCACGTCGGCCGCACGGGCGCGCACGGCCCGCATCGCCGACGAGCTGCCCACCGTGCTGGAATTCCTGTCGCTGTGCCTGGCAGCGGGGGAAGGCATCCTGGACAGCGTGCGGCGGGTGGGTGCCGTCGGTGCGGGGGAGCTGTCGGTCGAACTGCGTGCGGCGGCGCTGGCCGTGGGTCTGGGCGCTCCGCTGTCGGAGGAGCTCTC
>CAYLMS010000110.1:0-6093 GCA_964384455.1 uncultured Microbacterium sp.
TGTGGCAGCTGGCGCAGCAGGCCGAGGCGGGCAGCGACCGCCAGTTCCAGTTCGTCAGCGCGTTCGCGCAGGTCGCCGCCACCCCGGCGCACGCCGCCACGCTGCAGGAGCTGCGCGCGGGCACCGTGCAGCTCGACGGACTGCAGATCGACACCGATCTGTCGTGGCAGCTGCTGATCGGGCTCGCCGCGAACGGCGCAGCATCCGTCGCCGACATCGACGCAGCGCTCGCCGCCGACAACACCGCCAAGGGCGCCGAGAGCGCCGCTACGGCGAAGGCGGCGATCCCCACCGCCGGCGCGAAGCAGCAGGCGTGGGCGGCGCTGGTCGAGCGCGACGAACTGCCCAACACGCTGCTGCGCGCCACCGCCGCCGGCTTCACCCACCCGACCGGCCGGCATCTGCTCGGCGACTTCGTGGAGCGCTATTTCGCGATGCTCACGCCGATCTGGCAGTCGCGCAGCTTCCAGATCGCGCAGTACCTGATCGTGGGCCTGTACCCCGCGCCGCTCGCCGATGCCGCGCTGCGCGCCGCCACCCGCTCCTGGCTCGACGGCCACCGTGACGTCCCCGCCCTGCGCCGGCTCGTGAGCGAGAATCTCGCGGGCGTGGAGCGAGCCCTGGCGGCGCAGGAGTGCGACGCGCAGTGAGCCCGACCGCCGAGCCGACCCCGGCGCCCGTGATGACCGTGCTGGACACCGCGGGCGGTGTCGCCGTCGCCGTGGGCCGCAATCTGCTGGCCGTCGCGGTGATCGTCGTCGTCTGCGTGCTGATCGGCTGGGTGCTGCGGTTCGTCATCCGCCGGGTCGTCGCCCGGATCGTGCGCGGTGCGAAATCGAAGGCCAATGTCGACGACACCCGCGCCATCGACGCCTCGCCGCTGGCGCAGGTGCGTGTGGTGCAGCGTACCCGCACCCTGGGCAGCATCCTGCAGAACATGACGAACATCGTCCTGGTGATCATCGCGCTGGTGCTGATCATCGGCGTGCTCGCCCCCGGCGTGCTCGGCTCGCTCACCCTGCTCACCGCGGCGCTCGGCGCGGGGCTCGGCTTCGGTGCGCAGAACATCGTCAAGGACGTGCTGAACGGCATGTTCCTCGTCGCCGAGGATCAGGTGGGCATCGGCGACGTCGTCGACCTCGGTCCTGCGGTCGGCGTGGTCGAATACGTGAGCGTGCGGATCACCCAGGTGCGCGACGCGAACGGCACCCTCTGGTACGTGCGCAACGGCGAGATCACCCGGATCGGCAACATGTCGATGGGCTGGGCGCGCGCCATCGTCGACATCGCGCTGCCCTCCGACGTCGATGTGGAGCACGTCGAGCAGGCGCTGCTGGATGCCGCGAAGGCGCTCGCCAAGGAGCCGAAGTGGCGCACCAGGATCATCGACAAGCCCGAGATGTGGGGGCTGGAGTCGGTCTCGGGCGAGACCCTCGTCATCCGGCTGGTGATGAACACGCGCGCGAACGCCAAGGACGACGTGGCCCGTGAGCTGCGGATGCGGCTGCGCGCCGCGGTCGACGCGCTCGGCGTGCCGCTGCCCGCGCTGAACTCGGTGACCCTCGCCGGATACGAGGCGGCGCAGCGCGTGCGCGGCGCCAACCCTCCGCGCACCAGACCGCTGGCCACGACTCCCCCGTCGAATCAGCCGCGCTGGCGGCTCAAGCGCGCAGACCCCACCGCAGTCGCGCCGGATGCCGAAGGCCAGGGAACGCCGTGAGCGATCAGCCGCTCAGCTTCTATGAGGAAGTCGGCGGACGAGGCGTCTTCGAACGACTCGTGACGACGTTCTACCGGGGGGTGGCCGCCGACCCGATGCTGCGCCCGATGTACCCCGAGGACGACCTCGCCCCCGCTGCCGAGCGACTGACGCTGTTCCTCGAGCAGTACTGGGGCGGCCCGACCGCGTACAGCGACCTGCGCGGACACCCGCGGCTGCAGCTGCGCCACCGCGCGTTCCACATCAATCCCGACGCGCGCGACCGCTGGCTCGGGCACATGCGCGCGGCGCTCGACGAGCTGGCCCTGCCGCCGCTGCACGACGCCACGCTGTGGGACTATCTGCAGCGCGCCGCCTTCGCGCTGGTGAACACGTTCGAGCCTTCCCCCGAGCCGTAGGAGTCGCCATGGAGTCCACCGTGCACACGACGGACGTGCTGATCGTGGGCTGGGGGCTGGCCGGCCTGGTGGCCGCGACCGAGGCGCTGGCCGCGGGCAAGCGGGTGACGATCGTCGACCAGGAGCCGCGCAGCAATCTCGGCGGTCAGGCGTGGTGGTCGTTCGGCGGGCTGTTCTTCGTCGACTCCCCCGAGCAGCGCCGGATGGGCATCAGGGACTCGCTGGAGCTCGCCACCCAGGACTGGTTCGCGACGGCGGGGTTCGACCGCGACGACGATGCCTGGCCCAGGCGCTGGGCGCAGGCCTACCTCGACTTCGCCGCGGGTGAGAAGCGTGCCTGGCTGCGTGCGCTCGACGTCGGCTTCTTCCCGGTCGTCATGTGGGGTGAGCGCGGGGGCTACACGGCGCTCGGGCCGGGAAACTCCGTGCCCCGGTTCCATATCACGTGGGGTACCGGCCCGGGGCTCGTGGCGCCGTTCCAGCACCTGGTGGAGCAGGGCGAGGCCCAAGGCCGGGTGACGATCCTGCCGCGGCACCGGGTGACGCACCTGACCGTGCACGACGGTGCGGTCACGGGCGTGCGCGGCGAGGTGCTGTCACCGAGCGGAGCGGCCCGCGGCGTGGCCACCGATCGGGTGCGCGTGGCCGAGTTCGACGTCACCGCCGGTGCCACCGTGATCTGCTCGGGCGGCATCGGCGGCAACCACGCGATGGTGCGCGCGCAGTGGCCGAAGCGGCTCGGCCGCCCGCCGAAGACGATGGTCACAGGGGTGCCCGCCTACGTCGACGGCTCGATGCAGCCGGTGGCCGCGGCCGCGGGTGCACGGCTCGTGCACGGCGATCGGATGTGGCACTACACCGAGGGCATCCAGAACTGGGATCCGGTCTGGCCTGGCCACGGCATCCGCATCCTGCCCGGACCGTCGTCGGTGTGGCTGGATGCCACCGGCCGCCGGCTGCCGGCGCCGCTGTTCCCCGGATTCGACACGCTCGGCACCCTCGAGCACCTGCGCGGCACCGGGTTCGACCACTCCTGGTTCGTGCTGTCGCACCGGATCATCGAGAAGGAGTTCACGCTCTCGGGCAGCGAGCAGAACCCCGATCTCACCGGCAAGGACGTGCCGCTGCTCGTGCGCACCCGCCTGGGCAAGGGCGCGGCGGGACCGGTGCAGGCCTTCCTCGACCACGGCGCCGATTTCGTGGTGCGCGACACCCTGGGCGCGCTCATCGACGGCATGCGCGCGCTGCCGGGCGGCGAGGCGCTCGACCCGCAGCGCGTGGTGGCCGAGGTGGAGGCGCGCGACCGCGAGCTGGAGAACGACTTCACGAAAGACGCGCAGATCGCGATGCTGCGCTCGGCGCGCGCCTATCGGGGCGACCGGTTGGTGCGCACGGCCGCTCCCCACCGCATCCTCGACCGGGATGCCGGCCCGTTGATCGCGGTGAAGCTGCACGTGCTCACGCGCAAGTCGCTGGGCGGCATCCTCACCGACCTGCAGGCGCGCGCGCTCGACGCGCAGGGCGTGCCGATCCCGGGGCTCTACGCCGCCGGCGAGGCGAGCGGATTCGGCGGCGGCGGGATGCACGGCTACCGTGCGCTGGAGGGCACCTTCGTCGGCGGATGCCTGTTCAGCGGCCGTACCGCCGGCCGGGCCGCCGCCGCGGCGAGCTGATCACCGCGCCCCGGTGGCGCGCACCGCGGTGAGCCCCGACGCGACCGGACCGCGCACCAGCACGTGTCCGCGGCGCAGCGACAGCCGCGTCCAGCGGCCGCTGACCAGCACGCGGGCCGTCTCGGGCTGGCCGACGAAGCCCAGCGCCACCGCGGCGAACGCCACGCCCAGCGGCATCCCGGCGAGTTCTGGATCGTGCTCGCCCCAGACCGCGGCACGCACGCTGCGCACGACGTCCTCCCCCGGGTCGGTGGGCAGCGCGTGCGCGACCCGCGCCATGCCACCGCGTGCCTTCGCCGACAACGCCGCCGCCTCGAGCGTGCCTTGGTCGGCCCAGTCGGCACGCGGCGGCGCAACGCCCGCCCATGCGGCGCGGAGGCCTGTCTCCGGCAGCAGCACAGCGCAGGGGTCGGCCGGGTCGGCCTGCAACGCCGACGCCGTCACCACGAGGTCGCACTGCAGTTCGGGGTCGACGGCGAGGGTGCGCAGCGCGAGCACCGTCGGGGTGGCGTCGCCGATGCCGCGGGGTGCGAGCGGCGCGGCGGTGATCGCGAGCACGCCCGCCGCCGCCTGCAACCGCACCGCATCGTCGCCGAGGGCTGCGGCGCGCACGGCGAAGGTCAATGCATCGGCGGCAGACTCCGGGTCGGGGAACAGCAGGCGTTCGGGCACGGCCCTAAGCTACCAAGTGCGCCTGTCTGTCCGGGTCGCGAGGAGGGCACCGTGACCGCAGAGGCGAACGTCGGCCCGCCCTCTCCCTCACTCGGCGAAGTGCTCGCCCTGCAGGCGAGCGGTGCCCGCGCCGACGAAGACGTCTTCACCGGAGTGTCGCAGTTCATGCCGTTCGGCCGGGTCTACGGCGGCCAGGTGCTGGCGCAGTCGGTGGTGGCAGCCTCCCGCACACTGCCGGCCGAACGGGCGGTGCACTCGATGCACGGCTACTTTCTGCGCCCGGGCGACTCCACCAAGGGGATCACGTTCGCCGTCGACCGCATCCACGACGGCCGATCGTTCTCGACCAGGCGCACGCAGGCCTATCAGGACGGCGTGCCCATCTTCTCGATGATCGCCTCGTTCCAGGATGCCGATCCGGGCCTGGAGCATCAGGAGCCGATGCCGACCGGCATCCCCGCCCCGGAGGAGCTGCCCGACGCCGAGGACCACCTGCGCGGCGTGCATCCGATGTCGAAGCGGTTGTTCACCGACCGCACGGTCGATCTGCGGCACGTCGGCTCGCCGATCTACGCGAGCGTGGAGGGCGAGCGGGTGCCGCATCAGGCCGTCTGGATCCGCAGCCGAGCGCAACTCGGCGACGACCCGTTGGCGCATCGCGCCGCGCTCGCCTATATGAGCGATCTGACGATCCAGGAGCCGATCCTGCGGGCGCACGGCATCCCGTGGGCCACGGCAGGGCTCAAGGTCGCCAGCCTTGATCACGCGATGTGGTGGCACCGGTTCGGGCGGGTCGACGACTGGCTGCTGTACACCCAGCGCTCGCCGACGGCGCTCGGCGGTCGGGGGCTGAGCCAGGGGCGCATCTATGCCCGCAACGGCGCGCTGCTGGCCAGCGTGGCGCAGGAGATCATGGTGCGGGTGCCGCAGGCCTGACGTGCGTGCGTTCAGCGGCGCCGGAAGGCGACCGGTTGCTCGACGTACGGCTCCCACGCCTCGCGCTCGCGCGCGGTGAGCCGCACCGGCCAGCCCGTGTCGGCCTTCACCAGCACGATGGTGGTCGCGGCGCGCACGTAGAGGGTCTGTTCGCCCTCCACCGCCTCTTCGACGGGTGCGCGCACCTCGTAGTACACCTCGACACTCGAGCCGCCGAGACGGCCGAACCAGAGCTGCACGTCGAGCGGATGCCGCCCGTAGGGCACAGGCGCGAGGTATTCGATCTCGTGCCGGGCGATCAGGGTGAGCAGCCCGCTGTCGAGGCTGGGATCGAGGATGGCGGTCGGCGGACCCTGCTCCCCGCTGCCCGGCCGCCAGAACACGCGCACGCGCGCCTCCTCCAGCAGCCCCAGCATGGCGGCGTTGTTGACGTGGTTGAACGCGTCGAGGTCGCCCCAGCGCAGCGGGATCGGGATGTGCAGGCGCATTCCGGCCCTCAGTCGCGGGTGAGCTTGCGGTACGTGGACCGGTGCGGCTTGGCGGCGTCGGCGCCCAGCCGCGCGATCTTGTTCTCTTCGTAGGCCTCGAAGTTGCCCTCGAACCAGTACCAGGCGTCCGGCGTGTCGTCGGTGCCCTCGTAGGCGAGGATGTGCGTGGCGATGCGGTCGAGGAACCAGCGGTCGTGCGAGATCAC
>CAYLMS010000111.1:0-6068 GCA_964384455.1 uncultured Microbacterium sp.
TGTCGAAGGGTCAGCAGGTGCAGGTGTTCGTGTCGCTCGGCGTCGCACAGGTGGCCGTACCTACGCTGACGGGGCTGGCTCAGGATGCCGCGACCGCCGCGATCACGGGGGCGGGGTTGGCCCTCGGCCAGATCACGCAGCGCAACGATCCGACGCTCGCCGCGGGCATCGTGCTGTCGTCGAGCCCGGCCACGGGAGCGATGGCCGACAAGGGCAGCACTGTCGATCTGGTGGTCGCCAGCGGCCGGGTCGTGCTGATCAACGTCACCGGGTTCACCCTCGACGCCGCCACCCGCACGCTGCAGGCGCCCGACACCCAGCTGACCGTGCAGGTGCAGCCCGACCCGACCTGCAAGGCCACCAACCCGCAGACCGTGACTCAGCAGTCACTGCCTCCGGGCGAGGCGCCCGTGCATTCGACCATCACGCTGACGGTGTGCTCAGGCTCCTGATCGAGTGCAGCCAGTTGCGCAGCAGCCGGTGACCGCCCTCGGTCAGCACGCTCTCGGGGTGGAACTGCACGCCTTCGATCGGCAGCTGCCGGTGCCGCACGCCCATCACCAGCCCGCTCGCCGTACGGCTGCTGGTCGCAAGCTCCCGGGGCAGCGTGTCGGGCACGACGGCCAGCGAGTGATAGCGACCGGCCGGAAACGGCGAGGGCAGGCCTGCATACAGCCCGGTGCCGTCGTGCAGCACGTCCGACGCCATGCCGTGCATCAGCTCGGCGGCCCGCTCGACGCGCGCGCCGAAGGCGCAGGCGATCACCTGGTGGCCGAGGCACACGCCGAGCAGCGGCATCCGCTGTGCCGCCGCGGCGCGCACGACATCGATGGATGCGCCCGCATCGGCGGGCGTGCCCGGGCCGGGCGAGACCAGCACCCCGTCTGCGCCGACCAGCGCGGCGGCCGGGTCGGCGATCTCGTCGGCCTCCATGAGCGTCACCTCGGCGCCGAGTTCGCGCAGGTAGCCGATCAGCGTGTGCACGAACGAGTCGTGGTTGTCCACCACGAGCACGCGCATCATCCGACGGTGACCTCGTCGGGGGTGATCAGCACGCTGACCCATGGGAACACCCACCACAGCAGCCCGTAGACGACGAGCCCCGCCGCCGCCACGAGGATCAGGATCCGCAGCCACACCGGCCCGGGCAGCACCCGCCAGAGCGCGGCGTACATCAGCTGCCCCCCGCCGCGGTGAGCGCCGCCGGCGGGCCGGCCGCGGCCGGAGTGAACGACTCGAACACGCTGTAGGCCACGGCCCGCTCGGCGAGCGAGTAGATCGGGGCGCAGGTCATCATCGTGAGGTAGCGCTCGCCGTCGGTCGTGGTGGAGTGCTGCGGCACCGCGTCGAGCACCTGCACGGCCGTGGGCTTCACGTACTCGAGGTTGCGGAAGCGGTAGGTGTACCAGCCGTCCTTGGTCTGGATCACCACGGCGTCGCCGACGCGCAGCGTCTCGAGGTTCTTGAACGAGCCCCCGTGGGTGAGCCGATGCGCGGCGAGCGCGACATTGCCCACCCCGCCGGGCATCTGGGTGCCCGGGTAGTGGCCGATGCCGATCGGGTCGAGCGTGCGCGCCCGCGTGACCCCGCCCGCGATCCGTACGGCGTAGTCGGCGCCGAACCGCGGCACCAGCAGCACCCCGAACACCTGGCCGTCGCCCGGCTGGCCGAGCACGACAGGTGCGACGGTGGGTGCGGCACCCGGCGATCCGTACGGCGATGCCGACGGTGTCACCAGCGGGGATGCGGCGGGCGTCGCCGGCGCGCCCGCCGGCGTCCACTGCTGCGACAGCCGCGTTCCCGACGCGTCGTTCTGCGCGCCGATGATCCAGTCGCCGAACCACAGCTGCCAGCCCACGTAGAGCAGCACGATCGCACCGACGGTGACGAGCACCTCGCCCATGACGCCGGCCACCGACAGCCGACGCCGAGCGCCGGCATCCGCCGTCTTGGTGCCCTCCTGGTGCGCTCCCCCAGCCACGCGCCCACTCTAACGCCGTCCGTCTGGGCGGAGGCTGGCAGCTAGACTCGAGGTATGGCACGTTCGAGCAAGGACGACGGACCGGTCGTCGAGCGCGCAGAGCGCGACGCCGCGCCCAACCCGGTGTGGTTCAAGCCCCTCATGATCGGGTTCATGCTGCTCGGACTCGTGTGGGTGCTGGTGTTCTACCTCAGCAACCAGCAGTTCCCCATCCCCGGCATCCTGGGCTGGAACCTCGTGATCGGCTTCGGCATCGCGATGGTCGGCTTCCTGATGACCACGCGCTGGCGCTGAATTACAGTCGTGTGATTCATCCCCACGTGTGGATGGATCTGTGGATAACTCCCGCCGTCAGCGGAAGACCACGGCGGGGATAGCGAGCAGCGCCACCAGCACGACCACCACGGCGCTCAGCAGCACGACCTGCAGCCGCTGCTGGCGCACCCCGCGCGTGCGGGTGAGCACCAGCCCGCACGCGGCGCCGGCGACCAGTCCGCCCACATGCGCCTGCCACGCGATGCCGAAGCCGGGGATGAACCCGATCACGAGGTTCACCCCGATCACCACGGCGATCCCGGTGATGTCGGCGCCGAGATGGCGGCTGATCACCAGCAGCGCGCCGAACAGTCCGAAGATCGCCCCGGATGCCCCGATCACCGGAGTGGTCGGCACCAGCAGGGCGCACGCCACCGAGCCGCCGAGCCCGCTGATCAGGTAGAGCGCGAGCAAGCGCCACCGCCCTATGAGCGGCTCGAGAATGCGGCCTATCATCCACAGGGCGAGCATGTTCAGCCCGATGTGCAGGATGCTCCCGTGCAGGAACATCGTCGTCAGCAGTCGCCACGGCTCGAACGGCGCGCCGCTGGTGGGGATGACGTAGACCCCGGCGAACAGCAGTAGGCGTTCCACGGGCGACCCGGGGATGAGCTGGGTGAGGTAGACGGCGACGGTGATCGCGATCAGCGCGTAGGTGGTCAGCGGCCTCGAGTCGTAGGCCACCGCCTGCGCGCGTCGGGGTCGCACCGCGCGCGGCACGGCCTGATGCTGCGCGCGCATGCACTCGGGGCAGATCACCCCGACGGCGGCCTGGGTCTGGCACTCCGGGCAGATCGTGCGCAGGCAGCGCTGGCACAGCACGAAGCTCTGCCGATCGGGATGCCGGTAGCAGAAGTTCTCGCGGTTCGCCGCGAACTCGGCCGAGGTCATCGTGGGCCGGGCGTGCTCGGAACGGTCAGCGTCAGCGCGCTGCGATGTCGATGGAGCTGATCACGACCGGCTCGATCGGACGGTCCTGCGCGCCGGTGGGCACCGCGGCGATCGCGTCGACCACGGCGCGGGAGGCGTCGTCGGCGACCTCGCCGAAGATCGTGTGCTTGCCCTGCAGCCACGGGGTCGGGTCGGTGGTGATGAAGAACTGCGAGCCGTTGGTGCCCTCGGCCTTGCCGGTGATGGCGTTGCGGCGCAGCCCGGCATTGGCCATCGCCAGGATGTAGGGCGCGCCGAAGGTGAGCTCGGGGTGGATCTCGTCGTCGAAGTTGTAGCCGGGGCCGCCGGTGCCCACTCCCAGCGGGTCGCCGCCCTGGATCATGAAGCCCGGGATGATGCGGTGGAACACCACGTCGGTGTAGAGCGGGCCCTCGCCGGGCGCGCCGGTGGCGGGGTGGGTCCACGAGCCGGTGCCGTCGGCGAGGCCGGTGAAGTTCGCCACCGTGCGCGGCGCGTGGTCTCCGAAGAGGTTGACGACGATGTCGCCGTGGTTCGTGTGCAGGGTCGCGACCGCGGTGGGGAATGCCATTCGCCCATTCTCGCAGAGTTCTGTGCATCCCCTCGCGCGTTCGCGGAGGTCTGGCAAGATGGGAGCGAATCGAACGCCGTCGACAGGGAGGGCACCGTGGGCGTGAGCCGCAAGCGCAAGAAGGAGCTGCGCAAGCTCCAGGACCAGGCATCCCGGCTGTGGGACGCGCAGCAGGTGCTCGTCGGCGAGGCGGCCACGGTCGCCCGCGAGGCCGGCCGCCAACTCGGCAACTACGGCCGCGAGCAGGTGGCCCCGGCGGTGCAGGCGAACTACGACCGGTACGCGGCCCCCTATGTCGACCGCGGCGTGCAGTTGTCGAAGCACCTGCTGGAGGACAAGCTCGTGCCCACGGCCGGCGCCATGGTGGGCCAGGCGCTGTCGGCATGGGACTCGGCGAACGCCACCCGCGCCCGCCTGGCCGCCGCGCGTGGGTTCGCGCTGCCGGGCGGCCGCAAGGCGCCGGTGGTGGTGGTCGAGCCGCAGCGCAAGGGCATCGGGGCGGGCGGAGTGATCGCGCTCGTGCTCGGCATCGCGGCCGCCGCCGGCGTGCTCTATGCCGCGTGGCAGACGCTGCGCGCCGACGACGAACTGTGGGTCGCCGACGACCCGCTGCGCGCCCCCGAGGCCTGAGCTCGCAGACGGGGATGCCGCTGCCTGAGGGTGGCGGCATCCCGATCTGTGGTCAGTCGAGTCCCGCCATGGTGACCGCGATGTCGACGAGCCCCGCCCTGCGCAGCCGCCGCATGCGCTCCAGGGTGAACCAGGCCGCCTCATCGGTCGAGCCGTCGCGCTCGTTGCGCAACCGCCCGCCGGTAATGCGGGCGCGGTACACGATGCGCAGGGTGTGCAGCGGCGAGGTGGCTCCAGGGGTGATCCGGCGCGCTGCAGGGATGACGCGCGAGTGCACACCGAGCAGCCGCCCGACCTGCACCCGGTAGCCGGTCTCCTCGCGCAGCTCACGGCGCACGGCGCGTTCGGGATCCTCTCCGGCCTCGAGTCCTCCGCCTGGCATCGTCCACGCGGCGCGGCGTCCCTCGACCCAGTGCGCGAGCAGCAGCCGGCCGTCGTCGTCGGTGACGACGGCGTAGGCGGCGACGCGCAGATCCATCCGCCCACGATAGCGACCCCGGCACGGCGTGCGCGGGCCATGATGGACCCGAGGGGCGCAGGAGGTGTCGACGTGGGAGCGCGGGAGCATGCCGGGCGACTGTCGCCGCCGGTCGCCGCAGGCGTGGCGTGGGGGCCCACGGCGTGGCTGACGGTGCTGGTGCTCACCGGCACCGTGCAGCTCGTGCGCGGCGCATGGGGCGACGCGGTGATCTTCGGCACCGCCGCCGTCGTGTTGGCCGCGGAGCGGCTCGGGCTGCTGCCGGTGTTCGATCGGATGCCGCGCGTCGGGCGCGCGCCCCTGCTCGTGGGTGCGGGTGCGGCCGCCGCGGCGCTGTGCCTGGCCCCGCGGCACTCGCTCGCTGCGGGGCTCGCCATGGGGGCGGTGGCCCTGGGGGTGCTGGCGGCCGGCTGGCCGCCGGCGCGAGCGCAGCAGCCACGGCCGGAACCGTGGTCGCGCTCGCTGCGCCTGCTCGCCTGGGGATGGGCGGCGATCTGGATCGCCGGGTGCCTGTGGGAGGTGCGCGAAGTCGTCATGGGAGCCGCGGTTGCGTCCGGCCGGGATCGCTATCCGGCGTTGAGCGATCTGCTCGACCCGCTGCTGAACACCGCCGTCGGCAAGGTCGCCTTCGTGGTGCTGTGGCTCGCCGCCGGCCTCTTCCTCCTCCGCCGCCCCCCGGCCCCTGCGGTCCCTGGGCCTCCTGAGCCCCCCGCGGTCCCTGAGCCCCCCGCGGTCCCTGAGCCCGTCGAAGGGCCCGTCCCTGAGCCACCTCCGGTCCCTGAGCCCGTCGAAGGGCCGGTCCCTGAGCCCGTCGAAGGGCCGGTCCCTGACCCCCCTGCGGTCCCTGAGCCCGTCGAAGGGCCCCCATGACCCCGAGCCCCTTCGTCTACGCTCTGTGCGTGCTCGCCCTCGTCGCCTGCGCGCTGCTGGCGCACCGCATGCACCCCGAGGCGACGGTCACCGAACTCTTCGATCGGCTCATGGCCGACCGCACGGTGCGGCTCGCCCTCATCGTGTGCTGGTGGTGGCTGGGCTGGCACTTCCTCGTCGCCCAGACCGTCGATCCCGCGCCCCTCGCCTGACCGACGCGCGCGATCGCCGTCACGGGCAGGTCGCGAGCACCCGCGCGATGGCGTCGTGCTCGGCGCGGGTGACCCACAGCCCGTAGGCCGCCTTCACCGCCA
>CAYLMS010000112.1:0-6056 GCA_964384455.1 uncultured Microbacterium sp.
ACTGGCTGGTGCAGGACCAGACCCGCGGCCGATGCCGGCTGCTGCGCGTGTCGCGCGCCGGCGCACTGACCGAGCTGCTCGGGGGAGAGGTGGAGGTCACGGGGCACGACGTGGCCGGCTCGCGCATCGTTGTCGCCGTGGCCGGCTCGCGCACGTCAGGCGAACTGCTGCTCGTGCACGAGGGCGGCGCGACGGCGCTTACCGACTTCGGCGCCGCCGCGCAGGCGACGGGCCTGGTCGCACCGCTGGAGCGTGAAATCGCCGGGCGCGACGGCTATCCGGTGCACGGCTGGGTGGCGCGCCCGGCAGGGGAGGGGCCGTTCCCCGTCATCCTGCAGATCCACGGCGGGCCGTATGCCTCGTACGGCATACATTTGTTCGACGAGACCCAGATGCTCGTCGATGCCGGCTACGCCGTGGTGTACTGCAATCCCCGCGGCTCGGCGGGGTACGGGCAGGCCCACGGGCGCAGCATCCGGGGTGCGATGGGCACGGTCGATTTCGCCGACGTGATCGACTTTCTCGACGGAGTGATCGCTGCGGACGCCGCACTCGACGGGACGCGCGTGGGTGTGCAGGGCGGTTCGTACGGCGGCTATCTCACGGCGTGGATCATCGCGCACGACCATCGGTTCGCCGGCGCGATCGTGGAACGCGGATTCCTCGACCCGATCTCTTTCCAAGGCACCAGCGACATCGGCACGTTCTTCGGTGACGAGTACGTGGGCGCCGATGCCGATGCCATCGCCAGGCAGAGCCCGATGGCCGTCGTCGGACAGGTGCGTACCCCGACGCTCGTGCTGCATTCCGAACTCGACTTCCGCTGTCCGCTGGAACAGGCGACGCGCTACTATTCGGCATTACGTAGGCACGGCGTCGATGCCGAACTGCTCATTTTTCCGGGGGAGGACCACGAGTTGTCACGCAGCGGTAGACCACGCCATCGTCTCGAGCGTTTCGAGGCCATTCTCGATTGGTGGCAACGCCGGCTGCCGAGGACCCGATGAGTGGCTGGGAGTCGAATGGCCAGCTGCCGGCACCGGGTTGGTATCCAGATCCGCAGGGTGTCACGCGCTGGTGGGATGGGGGAGCCTGGACGGCGACGACGTATGCGCAGCCCGTATTGGCGCCCGCGCAGGTGCGTCCGGGCACGCGCTCGTCGACGGTGTGGGCGTGGTTGATCGCCGTGCTGCCGCTGCTGGGCGTCGTGCCGGTGATCCTCGCCATGCAGTCCATGCAGGATTCCTTCACGCGAATCTTCGAACAGGCTGCGTCGGATCCCACGGACTCGAGGGGCATGCTGACTGCGCAGCTCGCGATGTACGGCAATCCGTGGGTGCCGGCCGCGTCGATGGGCAGCTGGGTGCTCGCGGGGCTGTTCGTGCTGTTCGGATTCTTCGATTGGCGCGTGCTGCGCGCGCGGGGCTTCGATCGGCCGTTCCACTGGGCCTGGGGGTTCTTGGGGTCGCTCGTCTATCTCATCGGCCGCGCGGTCGTCGTGCGCAGGCGCGGGGCGAGCGCGTTGGCTCCGATGTGGGTCGCGATCGTCGTGCAGGTGGGCATCTTCGTGGCCGCCATGGTGGCCTACAGCCTGCTGCTGGTGGCGATCATGCAACAGGTGGCATCACTCAGCGGCGCCACCACCTGACCCGTCGTGACACGGCATCGCCCCGTCCGTTGCGGACGGGGCGATGTGTGCGAATCGAGTCGCGTTACGCGACCTCTTCGACCTTGAACGTGAACGCGCGCACCACCTGCAGGATGCCGAGCACCACGAGCGAGATGCCGAGCAGCCACCACAGGAGCGCCGCGCCCCACAGCGGAGAGCTCAGCAGCACGATGCCGGCGACGATGCTGAGGATCGCGAAGAAGACCGTCCAGCCCTTCGACGAACTCGAGCCGAGCGCCGTGAGCGACACGACGCCCTCGACGATCCACATGATGCCGACCAGGATGCCGAAGAATCCGGCGAGGAACTGCTTGGTTGCGTTGAGCTCTGTGAACGCCAGCACGCCGGCGATGATGAACAGCACGCCGAGCACGATGTGACCGACTCGCGCCCATCCACCCATTGTCTTGGCGAAGATGCCGAGGCCGGCGTACACGAGCCCCGCGGCGATGGCGTAGATGGCGATGATCGCCGCGACCACCGTAGCGGTGGCAGTCGGCCAGGCCAGGATGAGGATGCCGACGATGAGCGCGATCACACCGCCGAGGCCGAGCGCCGTGCGGATGCCGTTGACGGCGCCCTTCGTAGCTTCGTTGTCTGTGGACATGAGGACGGATCCTTTCTGAGAGAACCCTTTGAGGGGATGCGCACAGCATAATGCTGTCGGGAGTCGTTCCCTGGGATTCACGAGCATCGTTCGGTTCTCGGCAGTATCCGATAATGCACATTATGTCAGACTCGTGATGGTGATCGATGGGCGCCCCGCCTCGCGCTGCCTCCCGCCCCGCTGTTCGCACCCGTCGCGACACTTGCGGGCTGGCGTGCCTCCCCGCATGCGCTGAGCCACGTCGCGCACCTTTCGGACGCAGCGCGATGTACGGTGCGGTCCGGGTTCCATTGCGTATCTGCGAGCCCCTCACCAGTTGATGCTCCATGAGCATCAACTGGTGAGGGGCTCGGAGCGCCTTCGGTGGGTGAGTCATCTGTGAACCGCGCCGAACGAAGTCGCTCATCCAGCGTTGAGCACGACAGCATCGGTCGCTAGCGAACCTCGGTTCGGTGAGGGCGTTGAGACAGATCGGGACTAAGGTTCGAGTGTGTTTGCAGCCGTGATCGTCGCCGTCCTCACGGTTGCAGTCGCGATCGCGATGTCACTGTGCGCCCGCGGGGTGATCGGGCGCAATCCGCTCGTCGGCATCCGCATCCCCTCGTTCTTCGAATCGGATGAGGCGTGGAAGCGGGGCCATCGCGCCGCTGTCGTTCCCACTGTGATCGCGGCTGTGCTCGCCCTCGGCGTCACGATCGCAGGCTTCGCACTCCCCCGCTTTGGCGTCGCCGCGACCATCGTGAATCTTGCGTTGCTGCTCGCTGGAGTGATCGTGGGCTCGGTGCTCGGGTCGCGCGCGCTCAGCGGGCACTCCGCGCGCTGAGCGCCTCCGCGCGAGGTGCGGACGATGCTCTGGCGCGCGAGTACGCTGGCGACGTGAGCGGTGAGGCACGTCCGGCCGGCTCCTACGGCGTCGATGCGCCGTGGGTGCCGTGGCTGTGGATGGCGCTCGGTGTGCTGTACGTCGTGCTCGCCGTGCTGCAGGCGACGAGCTGGGGCTCGCCGTGGTGGTCGACGGTGCTCGTCGGCGGTCTCGGCATAGTGTTCCTGTGCTGCGGTGCACTGTTCTGGTACGCCTCGCTGTGCGGCAAGTTCGCTGTGTGGGCACGACTGCTGGATGCCGTGCACAGTCCGCGCCGGATGCTCGACCTCGGCTGCGGCCACGGCGCGGTCGCGATCATGGCCGCGCTGCGCGCGCCCGGCGTGCAGGTCGACGGCATCGACCTGTGGCGCAGCATCGACCAGTCGGCCAACTCGGCTGCCGCCGCGGAGGCGAATGCGTCGCTCAACGGCGTCGCCGACCGCATCCGGTTCGCCACCGGCGATATGACCTCGCTCCCCTACCCGACCGACACGTACGACCTGGTCACCGCGAGCTTCTCGATGCACAACATCCGCACTGCCGAAGGGCGGCGCACTGCGGTCGACGAAGCGTGGCGGGTGCTCGCTCCCGGCGGACTGTTCCTCGTGCTCGACATCTCGAAGACGCAGGAGTACCAGCGCCGGTTGCACGAACTCGGTGCCGTCGATCTGACGAGCCGGGATGCCGGGTGGCGCGTATGGTGGAGCGGCCCGTGGATGCGCTCGCGCGCGGTGACGGCACGCAAGCCGGGCATCGCTGCGTGAACACGCTCTTTCCGCCCACGGCGACCCCGTGGCGTGCGTGGCTGATCTGGGGTGTCGGCGTCGCCGCCTACATGCTGGCCGTGACGAACCGCACCTCGCTGGCGGCCGTCGGCGTGGACGCAGCGGCGCGCTTCCACGCCGACGCGTCGACGCTGTCGATGTTCGCCGTGCTGCAGTTGGGCGTCTACGGCGCCATGCAGCTGCCGATCGGCGTGCTGCTCGACCGCTGGGGTGCGCGGCCCATCATCACGATCGGGATGCTGCTGATGGGCGTCGGACAGCTCGTGATGGCACTCTCCCCCAATGTCGGCGTCGCGATCGCCGCCCGCATGCTGCTCGGCGCAGGTGACGCCGCGGTGTTCCCCAGCGTGCTGCGACTCGTCGCGACCTGGTTTCCGGCGCAGCGCAATCCGCTCATGGTGCAGCTGACCGGGCTCGTCGGGCAGTCGGGGCAGATCCTCGCTCTGCTGCCCCTGGCAGCCCTGCTGCATGCGACCTCGTGGTCGGTCGCCTTCGGCAGCGTGGCCGGACTGTGCGTACTGTTCGCGATCCTGGTGTGGGCGATCGTGCGCAACCACCCGCCCGGGGCACCCGGCGACGTGAGCGTCGACACCGACACCGGCACGATCACCGTGGTCACGTCGGCGGTGGACGCCGAAGCGGGGCTGCGCGCCGCGTGGGCGCATCCGGGCACGCGGCTCGCGTTCTGGTCGCACTTCACCACGCCGTTCGCCGGCACCGCGTTCATCATGCTGTGGGGCATGCCGTTCCTCACCGCCGGCGAAGGGCTCGCGCGTTCTGCCGCGGCCGCGATCACGACCCTGTACGTGATCGTCGGCATGGTGCTGGGGCCAGTGTTAGGCGCCCTGTCGGCGAGACTGCCGATGCACCGATCCCGAGGGCTGGTGCTGCCGATCGTCGCTGTGCAGCTGGTCGCGTGGCTCGTGGTGATCGCGTGGCCGGTGCAAGCACCACTGTGGCTGCTGGTCGTGCTCGCGATAGCGTTGGCCACCGGCGGTCCGGCGTCGATGATCGCGTTCGACCACGCCCGCACCCACAATCCGAGCCATCGCCTCAGCACTGCCACGGGCATCACGAACGTCGGTGGCTTCCTCGCCGGGCTGATCGCCATCTTCCTGATCGGCGTCGCACTCGACCTGCAAGGTGCGGGCACGCCCGAGACCTACAGCCTCGAGGCCTTCCGCTTCGCGTTCCTGACGCAGGTTCCGCTGTGGCTGGTCGGTGCGTTCTTCATCGTGCTGGAGCGCCGGCGCACCCGCATCCGGATGGGGCTGGACGAGCCGCGGCGACCGCGCTGAGGGGCCTCGGCTGCCTGTGGATAACTCCGGGACGAGGTGCACTCCCCCGGTTAGCGTGGGTGGATGCTGCGCCGCCTGCTCTTCGTCGTGCTGGTGGCGGCGGTGCTCGTGGTGACCGCGTGCAGTCCGGGGCCGTCGGCATCGCCCTCGCCGAGCGCGCCGTTCGCCGATAAGGCGGCGGCATTCGCCGCAGCCGAGGCGACGTACCGAGCCTATGTGGATGCTTTGAATCAGGTCGTACTGAGCGATCCGGCGACATTCGAACCGGTATTCGCTTTGACGACGGGTGAGGCGAACGCCGAGTCAAGGAAGTCCTTGTCTCGCATGCACGCGGCCGGGTGGCAGGTGAGTGGCAAGTCCCGGATTCTGAGCCTGCGTGATGCGAGCACAGCTGACGATACGGTGATCGCGGCGTGCGTCGATGTTTCGGATGTAAAGGTTGTGGACACCGCCGGGGCGTCTGTCGTGAGCAGTGATCGCCCCGACACGCAGTCAATGAAGATCGTGACGATCGCGGCATCGTCATCGCCGCCACGGATGTTGATCAGCGCGCTCAACGGCAACGATGCGAAAGCGTGCGAGAAGTGAACGTGCTCCTCGTGCTGCTGCTCGGAAGCGGTGTAGTGCTGGCCTCATCTCCATCGTCGACTTGCGTCGCTGGCACTACTTGGACCGGCGTGTGTACTTCCGTTGCGAATCCGGGTGATCGGGTGGATGTGTCGGCGGATGCGACGGTGCCGGGTTCGGGTGGGTCGGGTGGTGTGGTGCGTCCGCGTCCGTCGCCGTCGCCGTCGCCGTCGTGTGTGGGGTTGTGTCGGGATGGGTATTCGGTGGG
>CAYLMS010000113.1:0-6018 GCA_964384455.1 uncultured Microbacterium sp.
CGGTCACCGCGATCAGCCGCGGCCGCTCGGTGGACACCTCCATGGGCCTGACCCCGCTGGAGGGCCTGGTGATGGGCACCAGGTCGGGCGACGTCGACCCTGCCGTGCTCTTCCACCTGGCCCGCAGCGCAGGCATGTCGATCGACGAGCTCGACGAGCTGCTCAACAAGCGCAGCGGGCTGCTGGGTATCGCGGGGGTCAGCGACATGCGCGACATCCGCACCGGGATGATCGCGGGCGACGAGGCGGCCGCGCTCGCGTTCGAGGTCTACGTGCACCGCCTGCGCAGCTATGCGGGCGCCTACCTCGCCGAGCTCGGCGGCGCCGACGTCATCAGCTTCACTGCCGGGATCGGCGAGAACTCGGCCGAGGTGCGGGAGGCGGCGCTGTCCACCCTCGGCTTCGCCGGCATCCGGATCGACCGCGAGCGCAACCATGCGCCGGGCGGCGGCGTCCGGCGGATCAGCGCCGATGACTCGTCGGTGCAGGTGCTGGTCGTGCCGACGAACGAGGAGCTCGAGATCGCCCGTCAGGCTCTGCTGGTGGCGGAGGCCTGAGATGCGTTGCGCGGGGTACGGGCTCACCGCCTACGACGCGGTGCTGTTCGATCTCGACGGAGTGCTCACCCCCACCGCCGAGCTGCACCGGCACGCCTGGCAGCGGTTGTTCGACGAGCTGTTCGCCCAGTGGCAACTCGGTCCGCCGTACACCGCCGACGACTACTTCGCGCTCGTCGACGGGCGGCACCGCTATGAGGGCGTCGCCGCGGTGCTGCGCAGCCGCGACGCCGAGGTGCCGTGGGGGGAGCCGGCCGATGCGGCCGACGCCGCCACCGTGTGCGGCATCGGCAACCGCAAGAACGACGTGTTCCACGAGCTGCTCGCGGCCGAGGGCATCACGCCGTACCCGGGTAGCCTGCGGGTGCTCGACCTGCTGCGCGCGGCCGGCGTGCCGCTGGCCGTGGTCTCCAGCTCGCGCAACGCCGGGGCCGTGCTGGCGGCGGCGGGCATCGCCGACCGCTTCGCCGTGGTCGTCGACGGACTGCTCGCCGAGCGCGAGCGGCTCGCGTCGAAGCCGGCGCCCGACATGTTCGCCGCCGCGGCACGGATGCTGGGGGTCGACCCGGCCCGCACCGCCGCGGTGGAGGATGCCACCAGCGGCGTCGCGTCGGCCACGGCGGCGGGCTGCGCGCTCGTGGCTGGCGTCGACCGGGGCGTGGGGGAGGCCGCGCTGCTCGCGGCCGGCGCGCAGGTGGTGGTGCTCGACGTAGGGGAGCTGATGCCATGATCGATCGCGACCGATTCCCCGTCGACGAGTGGCGGCTGGTGGAGCGCGCCCGCAGCGACGACGATTCCGGCGTCACCGAGACGCTGTTCGCCGTGGGCAACGGGTACCTGGGCCTGCGCGGCAATCATCCCGAGGGCCACCAGGCGTTCGAGCACGGCACGTTCGTCAACGGCCTGCACGAGATCTTCCCCATCCGGCACGCGGAGCAGGCCTACGGCTTCGCCGAAGTCGGCCAGACCATCGTGAACGCCCCCGACCCGAAGGTGATGCGCGTCTACGTCGACGACGAGGCGCTCTCGCTGCAGGTGGCCGAGCTGCGCGAGTACGAGCGCGTGCTCGACCTGCGCGAGGGGGTGCTGCGCCGCAGCCTGTTGTGGATCACGCCCGCAGGCCATCGCGTGCGCGTGGAGCACAGCCGCATGGTGTCGTTCGAGCAGAAGCACCTCGCGGTGCTCACCGTGGAGGTCACCGTCGAGGATGCCGACGCGGCTGTCGTGATCGACTGCCAACTGATCAATCGGCAGGACGGCGAGGACGTCTACGGCGGCACTCCCGCCGCCGCGCGCCGCCCCGGGTTCGACCCGCGCCGCGCCGAAAGGTTCACCGAGCGCGTGCTGCTGCCGCGCGGCCAGTGGCAGGACGGCTCGCGCTCGGTGCTCGGTTATCAGGTCGCGGCATCCGGAATGACGATCGCGGTCGCCGCCGACCACCTGGTGCACACGGCCAACCCCTACACCGAGCACCGCGTGATCGAGCCGGACATCGCGAAGAACGTCTTCCGCGTCGAGGCGCACGCGGGGGTGCCGGTGCGGGTGACGAAGCTGGTCAGCGTGCACACCTCGCGCAGCGTGCCCGCCGGCGAGCTGGCCGACCGCTGCCGGCGCACGCTCGACCGGGCGCAGAGCGAGTCGGTCGCGGCCGTGCACGCCGCGCAGCGGGCGTGGCTCGACGACTTCTGGGCGCGCTCGGACGTGCGCATCGAGGGCAGGGACGACCTGCAGCAGGCGGTGCGCTGGTGCCTGTTCCAGCTGGCGCAGGCCGCCGCCCGCGCCGACGGCGAGGGGATCGCGGCGAAGGGGGTGACCGGGGCCGGCTACGGCGGGCACTACTTCTGGGACACCGAGATCTATGTGCTGCCGTTCCTCGCCTACACGAGCCCGCGCTGGGCGCGCAACGCGCTGCGCATGCGGGCGCTGATGCTGCCGGCGGCGCGCCGCCGCGCCGAGCAGCTCAACGAGGCCGGCGCACTGTTCCCGTGGCGCACAATCAACGGCGAGGAGGCCTCCGCCTATTACGCGGCGGGCACCGCGCAGTACCACATCAACGCCGACATCGTGTTCGCGCTGGCCAAATACGTGCACGCCACCGGCGACGCGGACTACCTGTACCGCGAGGGCATCGACATCGCCGTCGAGACCGCCCGGCTGTGGGCCACGCTGGGCTTCTGGCGGCACGGCCCTGACGGCACCGACACCTTCCACATCCATGGGGTGACCGGGCCGGACGAGTACACCACCGTCGTCAACGACAACCTGTTCACGAATCTCATGGCCCGGTACAACCTGCGCTTCGCGGCGCGCACCGTGCGGGAGCTGGCGGCGGCCGACGGCGCCACCTTCCGCGCCGTGGCGCAGCGGCTGCAGCTGGCCGACGGCGAGCCCGACGAGTGGGAGCGCGCGGCGGACGCGATGCACATCCCGTACAGCGACGCGCTGCGGGTGCATCCGCAGGATGCCGTCTTCCTCGACAAGGAGGTGTGGGATCTCGAGAGCACCCCGGCGGCGCAGCATCCGCTGCTGCTGCACTTCCACCCGCTGGTGATCTACCGCTATCAGGTGCTCAAGCAGGCCGACGTGGTGCTCGCGCTGTTCCTGCAAGGCGACCAGTTCACCGCCGACGAGAAGCGTGAGGACTTCGAGTACTACGACCCGTTGACCACGGGCGACTCGACTCTCTCCGCCGTGGTGCAGTCGATCCTTGCGGCCGAGGTCGGCTATCAGGAGCTCGCGCTGAAGTACTTCGAACAGTCGCTGTTCGTCGATCTCGCCGATCTGCACCGCAATGCGTCGGACGGGGTGCACGTGGCCTCCGCCGGCGGGGTGTGGACGGCCCTGGTGTGCGGCTTCGGCGGTATGCGCGACCACGAAGGCCGGCTGAGCTTCGATCCCCGCCTGCCCGAGGGCTGGGAGGCGATCGACTATCCGCTGCAGTGGCGGGGGACGACGCTGCGCATCACGGTGCGGCGCGACGCGCTGACGGTGCGGTCGGAGGGCGTCGAGCCGGTGTCGTTCACGGTGCGGGGAGAGGCCCACTCGGTGCCCGCGGGCGGGGAGGTCGTGGTGCCGCTGGCCGACCAGGGCCCGCTGATCCCCGGTCGCCCGCTGCTGCGCCAGCTGATCGGCGAGCGCCGCGAAGACGGCACCCTGCTCGTGGCCTCGGTGCCGACGGTGACCACGACGATCCCCGTGATCTCCGCGGATGCCGGTGCCGAAGGCGCCGAGACGGCGGCGGAGGGCTGAGCGGCCTCAGACGATCAGCAGCTCCACCCCGGCGTCGCGCACGCGCCGCGCGGCGGCATCCGGAACGGCCGCGTCGGTGATCACGGCCTGCACGTCGTCGAGCCCGCAGATGCGCGCGAACGCGGTGGCCCCGAACTTCGCCGAGTCGGCGACCACAACGGTGCGCCGCGCGGCGGCGACGAGCGCGGCGTTGACGGCTGCCTCGCCCTCGTCGGGGGTGAACAGCCCGCGCTGCGGGTCGATGGCGGTGACCCCGAGGAACAGCGTGTCGATCGAGATCGCGGGCAGGATCAGCTCGGTGAGCGGTCCGATCAGCTCGTAGGAGCGGGCCCTGGCCACTCCGCCGAGCACGACGATGCGCAGTTGCGGGCGCACCACCAGATCGTTGGCGATGTTGACCGCGTTGGTCACCACCGTGGTCTCGACCTGCGTGAACGCGTGGTCGGCGGCCGCGCGCACGCCCACTTCGTAGGCGGCGGCCGTGGTGGTGGTGCCGCCGTTGAACGCGATCACGCTGCCCGGCCGCACCTGCGCGGCCACGGCGCGGGCGATGGCATCCTTCTCGCGGCGGCGCTGCCCGGTGCGCAGCCGCATCGGCATGTCTCCCGTGGTCGAGTTGGCCATCGCGCCGCCGCGGGTGCGCACCACCAGCTGCTGCGCGGCGAGCGCGTCGAGGTCGCGCCGGGCGGTGGGCTCCGACACGCCGAAGCGCTCGGCGACGTCTTCCACCCGCACCGAGCCGCGCTCGATCACGTCGTCGATCAGCAGGGTCAGTCGGTCCTGGCGGTGCACGGTGCTCCTTCGACGGGTGCGGTCTCGACGGCGGCGCGGGCGGCTTCGGCGTGCTCTCGGCGCGGATGGCTCAGCCGGCGATGAGGGTGAGCATGCGCTGCGCCTCCACCGCCATCGCCCGGCGCCCCGCACCCAGGTAACGCCGCAGGTCGACCAGCTCGGGGTCAGCCGCGAGCGCCTCCCGCACGGCGCGGGTGAAGACGCCGTTGAAGTGGGTGGACACGTTGACCTTCACGATGCCGGCCGCGATCGCCTCGCGCAGGTGCGCGTCGGCGACGCCGCTCGACCCGTGCAGCACCAGCGGCACGGGCACCGCGGCCCGCAGCCGCGCGATCAGCGCCAGGTCGAGCCTGGTCGACCGCTCGGTGCGGGCGTGCACCGAGCCGACGGCGACCGCCAGCGCATCGACGCCGGTGGCGGCTACGAACGCGGATGCCTCGGCGGGGTCGGTGCGCACGCCCGGGGCGTGCGCACCATGCTTGCCGCCCACCTCGCCGAGCTCCGCCTCTACGCGCACGCCGGCGGCGTGCGCGTAGTCGACCACGGCCCGCGTCGCGCGCTCGTTCTCGGCGTAGGGCAGCGCCGCGCCGTCGAACATCACCGAGCCGAAGCCGAGGTCGACGGCGCGGCGGGCGAGCTGCGCGTCCTCGGCGTGGTCGAGGTGCAGCGCGAGCCGCGCCGTGCTGCGCTCGGCGATCGCGGTGACGGCGGCCGTCAGCGGCTCCAGCGCACCGTGGTACGCGACGCAGTTCTGCGAGATCTGCAGGATCAGCGGCAGCTCCGCTGCCGCTGCGGCGGCGGCCAGCGCCTCGGCGGTCTCCAGGTCGATCACGTTGAACGCTGCCGCCGCGCGGCCGTGCGCGACGGCGTCGGCGAGGATCTCGGCGGTGGGAACGAGTGGCATGAGGGTCCTGTCGGTTCGGGTCGGTTCGGGTGGGGTCGTGTCGGGGCGTGTCGGGGCTTGGGGTGTCGGGGCGGGTCAGTCCGCGCTGAGCAGCACCTCGCGCGCCAGGGCAGGGTACGACGGGTCGAGGGTGCCGGCCAACGGCGAGAGCACGGCGGCGGCCGACCAGGCCACGGCGCGGCGCAGCAGCACCGGCAGGTCGTCGGCGGGCGCCGCGGCCACCGCGGCGACGACCGCATCGCCCGCACCGGTGGGGTTGCCGTGCACCGTGTGCGCGAGGCGCGCGCGGTGCACGGCTCCGCTGCGCGGCACGGCCACCAGACCCTCGGCTCCGAGCGAGACCAGCACCAGCCCGGCTCCCCGGGACTGCAGCAGCCGGGCGCCCGCCACCGGGTCGGTGGTGCCGACGGTGTGCACCAGTTCGGCGCGGTTGGGCTTGAGCACGTCGGCGCCGGCCTCGGCGGCGGCGCGCAGGGCGACGCCGGTGAGATCGGCGATCACCGGGATGCCGGCATC
>CAYLMS010000114.1:0-6012 GCA_964384455.1 uncultured Microbacterium sp.
TGTATCGTCGCCGCAGGCCCCGCGCCCGACAACCCGCGCCGGACATTCCCCCACCGCATCCGCGCCGCCCGCACTTACCGGCCTGTATCGTCGCCATGGGCTCCGCACCCGACAACGCGCGTCGGGTAGTCCCACACCCGACAACCAGCGCCGGACATTCCTCCGCGGCGGATGCCCCGTGCCTTGTGGTGCGGGGCATCCGTCGCGCGCCGCATCCCGGCCTCCGCCACTTCGCCGACCGGTCTCGTCGCCATGGGCTCCGCACCCGACAACGCGCGTCGGACATCCCCCCGCCGCATCCGCGCCGCCCGCACTTCACCGACCCGTATCGTCGCCACGGGCTCCGCACCCGACAACCCGCGTCGGACACTCCCCGCCGCATCCACCCCGCCCACACTTCACCGACCCGTATAGTCGCCACCGGCCCCGCACCCGACAACCAGCGCCGGACATTCCCCGCCACGCACGGGACGCCCGCCGGACACCCTGTGCCGAACACCGCGACCGCGGGCGTAACACGCCGACACGTCTGCCCACCGATCCGGGAGAATGGGCGGCTATGGACTGGCAGAGCTCCGAAGACACGGTGCCGTCGGCGCCCGTGACGGAGGCCGACGCCCGGCTGCTGCGCGCCCGTCCGCCCGCCACCGGAGCCTGGCGCGACGGCGACCCGGCCGGCTCGCGCCGGTTCGCGGCGTTCGGCGAATTCGCCACCGAGAGCGGCGCCGCGTTGCCAAGCATCCGCATCGCCTACGAGACCTGGGGCGAGCTCAGCCCGGCGCGCGACAACGCGGTGCTCGTGCTGCACGCGCTCACCGGCGACAGCCACGTGCGCGGACCGGCCGCACCCGGACACCCCACCTCCGGCTGGTGGGGCGACGTCGTCGGCCCAGGAGCTGCGATCGACACCGACCGCTGGTGCGTCATCGCACCGAACATGCTGGGCGGATGCCAGGGCACGACCGGTCCCGCCAGCATCGCGCCCGACGGCTACGAGTGGGCTTCCCGCTTCCCCTACCTCACGATCCGCGACCAGGTGGCGGCGCAGGCGCGCCTGGCCGATGCGCTCGGGATCGACCGATGGGCGGCGGTGATCGGCGGCTCGATGGGCGGCATGCATGCCCTGGAGTGGGCAGTCGGACTGCCCGAGCGGGTGGCCCGGGTCGGCGTGCTGTCGGCACCGCCCGCCAACACCGCCGACCAGATCGCACTGAACTCGGTGCAGCTCGAGGCGATCCAGATCGACCCCCGCTTCGCCGGCGGCGAGTACTACGATGCCGACGACGGCGACGGCCCGCATCGCGGGCTCGCCCTGGCACGGCGCATGGCGCTGCTGAACTACCGCAGCCCCACCGAGCTGAACCAGCGCTTCCAGCGCTCCTGGCAGTCGGGCGTGAGCCCGCTCGGGCACGGCGGTCGCTTCGCCGTGGAGAGCTACCTCGACTTCCACGGCAACCGGTTCACCCGGCGCTTCGACGCCAACAGCTACATCCGCCTGGTCGAGGCGATGGACTCGCACGATATCGGCCGCGGCCGCGGCGGCACCTCCGATGCGCTGGCCCGGGTGACGGCCACGGCGCTCGTGCTCGGCATCGACAGCGACCGGCTGTTCCCGATCGAAGGGCAGCATCGCATCGCGCGCGGCATCCACGCGGCGCTCGACGGTGATCGGGCCGTCGTGCTGCACAGCGACTTCGGCCACGACGGCTTCCTCATCGAGACGGCGGCGGTCGGTGCGCACCTGCGCCGGCTGCTCGAGGCGTGAGTCAGCTGCGCGTGTAGACCCAGGGCAGCGCACCCGTCTGCAGGCGATGCCTGGCACCGGATGCCGGGGCATCCTGGTCGTACTCGCCGTCACCCTCCCACAGCAGCAGCGGCCCGCCCTCGCCCCGGCGCAGCACGGAGCGAAAGCGCTGCAGCCCGGCGCGCTGCGCACCCCGCAGCATCGCGTCGGTGTCGGCGAAGCCGGCGAGCCAGTGCAGCGTCACCCACGTGGGCGGGTACAGCGTGAGCGCACCCGCGGCGTGCGAACGCAGCATCTCGGCCGGCCGCACCCAGTCGCCGGCGACCACCTCGGCCGATTGCAGCACGAGCCGCGACGACGACGCCCTGGCGGCGAAGAACCACGTGCGGATGCGCAGCGGGATGCCAGGCGGCGGATCCCAGCGCGCCTGCGTCACCAGTGCTGCCGCATCCAGCACGAGGCCGGTCTCCTCCCGCGTCTCGCGCACCGCCGCCCGGCGCGCCACCTGCTCCTCGGCACCGTCGCCGTCGCCCGGCTCGAGCTTGCCGCCGGGGAACACCCACGCCCCGGCGAACGAGCCGCGGTCGGGACGCTCGATCATCGCGACCTCGACGGATCCCGCCGCATCCCGCGCCACGACCACCGTCGCCGCCACCGGGATGCCGGCCTCATCGGCCGCCGCGGAATCGTCGGTCACGCCGCGCCGCCCGCGCCGGGCGCGTCGAGCTGATCGAGCGCTGCCTGCAGCCGCTCCAGCTTGCCGTCGAGCTCGCCGGTGCGCCCCGGCCGGATGTCGGCCTTGAGCACGAGCGAGATGCGCGATCCGTACGGCGCGACCGCCTCGACGGCGCGCCGCACGACGTCCATCACCTCGTCCCACTCGCCTTCGAGCTCGGTGAACATGGCGCTCGTGCGGTTCGGCAGTCCCGACTCGCGCACCACCCGCACGGCCGCGGCCACCGCGTCATGCACGCTGCCCGACGCATCGCCGGTGCCGCTCGGGGCGACGGAGAACGCGATGAGCATGGGGACTCCTCAGCCGGGACGGTGGGCGGGATCGGGGGTGCGGGCAAGCGCGGCGACGGTTCCGGATGCCGCACGCAGCGCGTGCGCCGCTGGCACGCGCGCCACCCGCACCACGGCCCACACGCACAGCGCGACGAAACCGGCATTGCGCAGCGCCAGCAGCAGCACCACGCTCAGCTCAGGGTAGGTGCGCATCAGCTGGTCGTACAGCACCGGGTAGATCAGCTGCGTGAGGCCGGCCAACGCGAGACCCGCGACGGCGGGCGCCCACGCCCGGGCCCGATCGATGACGAGCCAGACGGTAAGCGGCGCGACCAGCCACACGAGGTACTGCGGCGATCCCACCTTGTTCAACGAGATGAACGCCGTCACCAGCGCGAGCGCCAGCGGAGGGTACAGCCGCACGAACGACGCCCCGCGCCACGCCTTGACCGCCCCGAGCGCGCAGATCGAGAGGATGCCGGCGGCCAGCAGCGGCGTCATCCAGGCGATCACCGGGTCGACGTTCGTGCCGGTCACCTGGAAGGTGAGCATCGTCGGGTCGTAGAACACCCAGAATCCCGGCAGGCGCAGTGCCGCGCCGATGAGGAACGGCGAGCTCACCGGAGCCTCGATCTGCAGCCCGCGGCCGGTCTGCGCGGTGACGAAGCCGAACAGCCACGGCGCTCCGCCCGCCGCGATCACGACGGCCACCACCACCGCACTCACCGCCGCGGCGCCGATCAGCAGCGCCCACCGCCGACGCACCGCGATCAGCGCGGCGGCGATCAGCGCCGCCGGCCACACCTTGATCCAGGTGGCCGCCGCGAGCAGCGCCGACGCCACCTGCGGGCGGCCGACGAGCCACAGCGAGCCGGCGAGTGCGAGCGGCACGGTGACCGCGTCGATGCGGTACATGCCCACCGGACCGAGCGCCGCGATGAACGCCAGCCAGAACCAGGCGCCGACAGTGCGCCCGGCCGAGCGGCCGCGGCCGATCAGCAGGCCGAACGCGACGGCGTCGAACGCGGTGACCATGATCGCCCAGGCGACGATGTAGCCGCCGATCCAACTCAGGCCCTGCGCGATCACCATCGGCACCAATGCGAGCTGCGGGTACACCCACTGCTCGGTGATTCCGACCAGCCCGCCGCCGAACACCGCCTGGCGCGCCCACTTCTCGTAGACGAAATACACGTCGCCCATCGGCTGGTTCGGCATCACCCAGCCCAACACGGCGACGCCCAGGTGCACGACGGCGAACGCCGTCCACAGCACCGCCCGCCTCGACACCCCTCGATTCTACGGAGTGCTCTCTGGGCGAACGATCGGCGCCGGTCGCCCGGTCAGCAGCTCGCCGACCGCCTGCGGCAGTGCTTCGGCCACGTCGAGCGCGGCGACCGGCCCGCCCGTGCGGGCCGTGGCGATGCCCCCTGCCCGGCCGTGCAGCAGGGCGCCGGTGGCCGCGAGCGGTCCGAGCTGCTCGAGCGTCAGAGCGTGCGCGTCGGCCCGCCGGTCGGCGCACGCTGCCGCCACCAACGCCCCGAGGGCACCGGCGAGCACGTCGCCGGTGCCCGCCGTGGCCAGCCACGCGGTGCCCGCCGACACCCGGCGGCACCATCCGCCGGGTGTCGCCACGATCGTCACCGCGCCCTTGAGCAGCACCACGCCGCCCAGGGCGCGCGCCGTCTCGCACGCTGCGCGCTCGCGCCCGTCGTCGTGGCCGGCGGCACCCTCGTGGCCGGTGTCGGCGGCGCTCACGGCGCCGAGCCCGAGCGCGGCGCGCAGCCGCTCGTGCTCAGCGGCGTGCGGGGTCACGAGCAGCGGTGCGGCGGCGCCCGGGGCGAGGTCGAGGGCACCGGCATCCACGATCACCGGAGCGTCGCCCGCCAGCAGCTGCCGCAGCGCGGCGGTCTCGTCGGCGGTGCGGGATGCCGCCTCCGTGCCCGACCCGATCACCCACGCGTGCACTCGGCCTTCGCCTGGCACCGCCTCGGGGCGGGCAGCCAGCACCAGGGCGGTCGCCTGCGCGCCGCCCACGTAGCGCACCAGGCCCGCACCCGCGCGCACGGCCGCCGACACGCCCAGCACGGCGGCGCCCGGGTAACGCTCCGATCCGGTGCGCAGCCCCGTCACGCCGCGCCGGTACTTGTCGTCGTCGGGGCGCGGGGCGCGCACCCAGGCGGCGGCGTCGGCGAGAGTCCACTCGGCGGCCATGGCGCCACCCTATGGCACACGGCACCGCCGACACTTCCGCCGACCTGCGCGCGTCAACGGCGCCGGGTCGCGTCCTGCACCTCGCCGACCAGTTCCTCCAGCACGTCCTCGAGGAACAGCACGCCGGTGAGCACGCCGCTCTCGTCGCGCACCGCGGCAAGGTGCCGCCCCGCTCCGCGCATCGCGCTGAGCGCGTCCTCCAGGTCGGTGGACTCCTGCAGCGGCACCATCTGGTGGATCCGGCCGGCGGGGATCGGCCGGGAGACGGCCGCATCCGGCCCCTCCGCGAGCTGCAGGATGTCCTTCAGGTGCACATAGCCGATCGGCAAGCCCGCGGCGTCGACGATCACGTAGCGGGAGAACCCGCGCTTGGCGACGGCGCGTTCGACGTCGTCGGGGGTGGTCGTCGCGGGCAGGGTGACGAGGCCGGCGAGGGGCACTGCGACATCCTTCGCCTGCTTGTCGGTGAACTCGACGGCGGCGGCCACCGTGCCCGAGGCGTCGTCGAGCACGCCCTCCGCGCGCGAGCGGGTGACGATGGTGGCCACCTCGTCAAGCGTGAACGCCGACGCGGCCTCGGTGGCCGGCTGCACGCGGCACAGCCGCAGCACGCCGTTCGCCAGCCAGTTCAGCGCGACGATCACCGGATAGAACAGCTTCGACGTCCACACCAGCGGCACGGCCAGCACCAGCACCGCGCGGTCGGGCATCGAGAACGCGAGGTTCTTCGGCACCATCTCGCCGAACACGACGTGCAGATACGACACCACGACCAGCGCCACGGCGAACCCGATGGCGGCGATCACCTGCTCGCTCCAGCCGGTGAGCCCGAGCGGCACCGCGACGAGGTGGTGGATGGCGGGCTCCGACACGTTCAGGATCAGCAGCGAGCAGATCGTGATGCCCAGTTGCGAGGTGGCGAGCATGAGCGTGGCGTGCTCCATCGCATAGAGCGCGGTGCGCGCCGTGCGCGAGCCGCGCTCGGCCCGCGGCCCGATCTGCGAGCGCCGCGCCGAGATCACGCCGAACTCGGCGGCGACGAAGAA
>CAYLMS010000115.1:0-5981 GCA_964384455.1 uncultured Microbacterium sp.
CGCACCGGGTCGCGCACCCTGAAGGACGCAATCAACGACGCCTACCGCGATTGGGTCGCCAGCGTCGAGACCACCAACTACGTGTTCGGCACCGCGGCCGGGCCGCATCCGTTCCCCTCGATGGTGCGCGACCTGCAGCAGGTGATCGGCGAGGAGGCGCGCGAGCTGATGCTGGATCGCACGGGCCGTCTGCCCGACGCCGTCGTGGCGTGCGTAGGCGGCGGGTCGAACGCGATCGGCATGTTCGACGCTTTCCTCGACGACGCCGGGGTGCGCCTTTATGGTGTGGAGGCGGCGGGCGACGGCGTCGACACCGACCGGCACGCCGCATCCATCGAACGCGGCCGCATCGGCGTGCTGCACGGCGCCAAGACCTTCGTGCTGCAGGACGACGACGGGCAGACCGTCGAGTCGCATTCGATCTCGGCGGGACTCGACTATCCGGGGGTCGGGCCCGAGCACGCGTGGCTCGCCTCGATCGGGCGTGCCGAGTACATCCCCGCCACCGACGACGAGGCGATGCAGGCGCTGCGGCTGCTCAGCCGCACCGAGGGCATCATCCCGGCGATCGAATCGGCGCACGCCCTCGCCGGTGCGCTGCGCCTCGGGCGCGAGCTCGGCCCCGACGCGGTGATCGCGGTGTGCCTGTCCGGACGCGGCGACAAGGACATGGATACGGCGGCGCGCTACTTCGACCTCTACGACGAGGAGCCACGCGCATGAGCTCCGCCGTGGCCGCAGCGATCGACGCCGCGCACGCCGCCGGCCGTGGCGCGCTGATCGGCTACCTGCCGCTCGGGTTCCCCGACCTCGCCACCAGCATCGACGCGGCGGTCGCGATCGCCGACGCCGGGGTCGACATCCTCGAGCTCGGCCCGCCCTACAGCGACCCGGTGATGGACGGCACCGTCATCCAGGAGGCGACCCAGCACGCTCTGGCGGTCGGGTTCCGGCTGCGCGACACGTTCGCCGCCGTGCGCGAGATCACGGCGCGCACGAGTGTTCCCGCGCTCGTGATGACGTACTGGAACCCGGTGCTGCAGTTCGGCGTCGACCGCTACGCGGACGAACTCGTCACGGCGGGCGGCGCGGGTCTGATCACGCCCGACATCACCCCGGATGCCGCGGGGGAGTGGATCGCCGCGAGCGAGCGCACCGGGCTCGATCGCATCTTCCTCGCCGCCCCCACCTCCACCGACGAGCGGCTCGCGCTGATCGCACGCAGCTCCACCGGCTTCGTCTACACGGTGTCGACCATGGGCATCACCGGCGAGCGCGACAGTCTGGATGCCGCGGCCCGCACCCTCGTAGCGCGCCTGCGCGCGCACGGGGCCGCGCGCGCGTGCGTGGGCATCGGCATCTCCAACCCCGAACAGGTGGCGCAGACGCTCGCCTACGCGGACGGCGCGATCGTCGGCACCGCTCTGGTGCGCGGGCTGCGCGACGGCGGCGTGCCGGGCCTCGCCGCCTTCGCCCGCGGCCTCGCCGCCGGCACGCGCAGGGGCTGAGGGCCTCAGCCCTCCCGCACGAGCAGGTAGTCGTCGGCGCGCAGCCAGCCGGGCGGGATGTCGGTGTCGATGCCGTCCGGATACAGTTTCGCGGTCACGCCGCCCACGACGATCGTGAATGGTCCGTCGGAACAGGCGGCGTGCCAGGGCGAGGCGTCCTGGGGCCAGAACGCGAGCAGGCATACGGTGCCGTTGGTCAGCGCCCGCGGTCGCGCGGCGAAGAACGTCACACCGCGCTGCGAGGCGAGCTCGCGCACGCCCGGCTGCTCGACGTCGAGCGAGCGGGCCACATTGCGTGGCACATGCGCGTTCGTGCCGACGTCTGCGTCGAGCACGCCCACCGCCGTGCGCGCGCACGCGGGGGTGAGCAGCACGCCTGCCGCGAGCGCGCCGCACACCGCGATGCGCACGCCGATCGGCGTCGTCCGGCCCCCCGACATGGTGCCGACTGTACACGTGCTCGCAGCACAGCACCTGTAGTGCGTCGGCGCGCGTCGGAACGCGCTGCGACGGCCGATTAGACTGCACAGGGTCGGCAGGTCGCCGGCTCCGAACAGCAAGGAACCCGCACATGATGAGTGCCGTGCTCAGCGCGCTGCCCGCCAGCATCCCGAGCCCGCCCGTCAGCTTCTTCATGATCGGGCCGATCACCGTCCGGTTCTACGCGCTGTGCATCATCCTCGGCATCATCGTGGCGACGTTCATGGCGAACCACCACCTCACGAAGCGCGGCGCCGAGCGCTGGGTGATCATCGACATCCTGCTGATCACTGTGCCGATCGCGATCATCTGTGCACGCATCTACCACGTGCTCACCCACCCGGGCTTCTACTTCGGCCCGGGCACCCAGTTCTGGCACGTGTTCGCCATCTGGGAGGGCGGCATCGCCATCTACGGCGCCCTCATCGGCGGTGCGATCGGCGCACTGCTCGGCTGCCGGTGGACCGGCATCCGCTTCTGGAGCTTCGCCGATGCGATCGCGCCGGGCCTCATTCTCGCGCAGGCCATGGGCCGCTTCGGCAACTACTTCAACCACGAGCTGTTCGGGCTGCCCACGGACTGGCCGTGGGGTCTGCAGATCGAGTCGAGCAATCCCGCCTTCCCGCCGGGGCTCGCGCCGGGCACCCTGTTCCAGCCCACGTTCCTGTACGAGGTGATCTGGAACACGCTCGGCTGCCTCGTACTGCTGTGGGCGGGACGCGGCGTGCGCCTGCAGTGGGGCAGGCTGTTCGGCCTCTACCTCGTCTGGTACAGCTCGGGTCGCATCGTGTGGGAGTCGATCCGCATCGACCCGAGCGAGATCTACTTCGGGCTGCGCTCGAACGTGTGGGCCGCGATCCTCGGTGTCGTGGTCGGCATCGTGGTCCTGGTCGTGCAGCGGCGCCGGCATCCGGGCTTGGAACCTTCGGTCTATGTGTCGGGGCGCGGTCCCAAGGCCAAACAGTCTGTACAATCGCAGAACACCCCCGACTACGTGGACATCAGCGAGCCTGACGTCCCCGCAGTCGTCGCAGCCGCCGCCACAAGCGCCACCGGCAGTGCGGAGCAGCTCCGCTGAGCGGGACACCGCACTGAATCGCATCGGGCCGACGTCGTCCCCACTTCATCAACACGGAGGACGGTAGGCATGGCTTCTGCACCCCGTCGCAGCGCGCTCGACGCGCTTCCCGCCAAGCAGGGGATGTACAACCCGGCATTCGAGAAGGATGCCTGCGGCCTGGCCATGGTCGCCACCCTGAGCGGGCAGGCCAGCCACGAGATCATCGCGCTCGCGCTGCAGGCGCTGCGCAACCTCGAGCATCGTGGCGCGATCGGCTCCGACGCGGGCACCGGCGACGGAGCAGGCATCCTCACGCAGATGCCCGACGCGTTCCTGCGCGCCGTCGCGGGCGTCGACCTGCCCCCGCTCGGCGCCTACGCGGCGGGGCTCGCGTTCCTGCCGCGCGATGATGCGGAGCGCGCGCAGCAGCAGGCCGAGGTCGAGCGCATCGCCACCGAGGAGGGGCTCGCCGTGCTCGGCTGGCGCGAGGTGCCCACGCGCGACGAGCACCTCGGCCAGCTCGCGCTGAAGGCGCGCCCGCACTTCGCACAGCTGTTCGTGGCGGGCGCCGACTCTTCTGCGCCGATGACCGGCCTCGCGCTCGACCGCCGCGCCTACCGACTGCGCAAGCGGGCGGGCCACGAATCGGGCGCCTACTTCGTGTCGCTGTCAAGCCGCACGCTCGGCTACAAGGGCATGGTGACCACGCTCCAGCTCGAACCGTTCTATCCCGACCTGTCCGACGAGCGCTTCGCGTCGGAGCTGGCCGTGGTGCACTCGCGCTACTCCACCAACACGTTCCCGTCGTGGCCGCTCGCGCAGCCGCTGCGCATGCTGGCGCACAACGGCGAGATCAACACCGTGAGCGCGAACCGCAACTGGATGCGGGCGCGGCAGTCGCAGCTGGAATCCGAGCTGCTCGGCGACATCGCGCCGCTGCTGCCGATCTGTCCCGACGGCGGCAGCGACTCGGCATCCTTCGACGAGGTGCTCGAACTGCTCACCCTCACGGGCCGCAGCCTGCCTCACGCGATCATGATGATGGTGCCTGAGGCCTACGAGAAGCAGCCCGACATGGATGCCTCGCTGCGCGCGTTCTACGAATATCACTCGATGCAGATGGAGCCGTGGGATGGCCCGGCCGCACTGCTGTTCACCGACGGCACCCTCGTGGGCGCCACGCTCGACCGCAACGGGCTGCGCCCGGGCCGCTGGACCGAGACCATCGACGGCCTGGTGATCGCTGCCAGCGAGACCGGCGTGCTCGACCTCGCGCCCGAGCGCATCAAGCGCCGTGGGCGGCTCAGCCCTGGGCGCATGTTCCTGGTCGACACGGCGCAGCGACGCATCATCGAAGATGCCGAGGTCAAGCGCACCCTCGCCGACGCGCAGCCGTGGCAGGAGTGGCTGGATGCCGGCCGGGTGCGCCTGCGCGACCTGCCCGAGCGCGAGCACATCGTGCACCCGGTCGCCTCGATCACCCGCCGTCAACGCACCTTCGGCTACACCGAGGAGGAGATCGCGCTGCTGCTCACCCCGATGGGGCAGACCGGCGTCGAGCCGATCAGCGCGATGGGCACCGATACGCCGGTCGCAGTGCTCAGCGAGCGACCGCGGCTACTGTTCGACTACTTCACACAGCAGTTCGCCCAGGTGACCAACCCGCCGCTCGACTCGCTGCGCGAAGAGATTGTCACCTCGCTCTCGCTCGGCCTCGGCCCCGAGCGCAACCTGCTCGACGCGGGGCCGAAGCACACCAGGGTCGTGACGCTCGACTTCCCGGTGATCGACAACGACGAGCTGGCCAAGATCCAGCACATCGATACGGCGCTGCCCGGGCGCACCTCGGTCACCGTGCGCGGGCTGTACCGCGTCGAGGCGGGGCACAAGGGCATGCAGCGCCGGCTCGCGCAGATGTGCCAGGAGGTCGACCAGGCGCTCGAAGACGGCGCCGAGTTCATTGTGCTCAGCGACCGCGACTCCAACAAGGACCTGGCGCCCATCCCTTCGCTGCTGATGATCGCCGCGGTGCACCACCACCTCATCCGCAATCAGACCCGTTTGCGCTGCGGGATCGTCGTCGAGGCGGGCGACGTGCGCGAGGTGCATCACGTCGCGACCCTGATCGGCTACGGTGCTTCTGCCGTCAACCCCTACCTGGCCATGGAGTCGGTGGAATATCTGGCGCGGGCCGGCCAGATCACCGGCATCGCGCCCGAGCAGGCGTCGCGCAATCTCATCTACGCGCTCGGCAAGGGCGTGCTGAAGATCATGTCGAAGATGGGCATCTCCACGGTGTCGTCGTATGCGGGCGCGCAGGCGTTCGAGGCGATCGGGCTGTCGGAGTCGTTCGTGCGCGACTACTTCACCGGCACGGAGTCGAAGCTCGGCGGCGTGGGCATCGATGTGATCGCCGCCGAGAACGCCGCCAGGCATGCATTCGCCTATCCGGAGGACGCTGCCGTGCGCGTGCACGAGCGGCTGTGGACGGGCGGCGAATACCACTGGCGACGCGATGGCGCGCCGCATCTGTTCAACCCCGACACGGTGTTCCGGCTGCAGCACTCGACCCGCACCAGGCGCTACGACATCTTCCGCGAGTACACCAGGCTGGTCGACGACCAGGCCGAGCAGCTGAAGACCCTGCGCGGCATGTTCCGACTGCGCACCGGGATGCGTCCGCCCGTGCCGCTCGACGAGGTCGAACCCGTCTCGGCGATTGTGCAGCGTTTCTCGACCGGCGCGATGAGCTACGGCTCGATCTCGCAAGAGGCGCACGAGACGCTGGCGATCGCGATGAACCGCCTCGGCGCCAAGTCGAACACCGGCGAGGGCGGCGAAGACCCGGAACGGCTGCTCGACCCGCAGCGGCGCAGCGCCATCAAGCAGGTCGCCTCCGGCCGGTTCGGGGTCACCAGCCTCTACCTCACCCA
>CAYLMS010000116.1:0-5977 GCA_964384455.1 uncultured Microbacterium sp.
GACCTGATCACCACCGCGCCGTCGGTGATCTACGAGGTGACCACCGACACCGGCCGACAGCTCACCGTCACCAACCCCAGCGAGTACCCCGACGGCAAGGTCGCCTCGGTGACGGAGCCGATGGTGAAGGCCGCGATCCTGCTGCCGAAGGACTACGTCGGCACCGTGATGGAGCTGTGCCAGGGGCGGCGCGGCGCCCTGCTGGGTATGGAGTACTTCAGCGAGGAACGCGTCGAGCTGCGCTACAACATGCCGCTCGGCGAGATCGTGTTCGACTTCTTCGACCAGCTGAAGAGCCGCACCCAGGGCTATGCGAGCCTGGACTACGAGCCGAACGGCCATCAGGAGGCCGACCTGGTGAAGGTCGACATTCTGCTGCAGGGCGAGAAGGTCGACGCGTTCAGCTCGATCGTGCATCGCGACAAGGCCTATGCCTACGGCACGCTGATGACCGAGCGGCTGCGCAAGCTCATTCCCCGTCAGCAGTTCGAGGTGCCCATCCAGGCGGCGATCGGCGCTCGCATCATCGCCCGTGAGTCCATCCGCGCGATGCGCAAGGACGTGCTCGCCAAGTGCTACGGCGGCGACATCACGCGCAAGCGCAAGCTGCTGGAAAAGCAGAAGGAGGGCAAGAAGCGCATGAAGATGGTCGGCCGCGTCGAAGTGCCCCAGGAGGCGTTCATCGCTGCGCTGTCGGGCGACGTCGAGGGCAAGAACAAGAAGTAGCACACCTGCACCGCCCTGGCCCTGGTCGGACTCGGCTGGTGGCAGCGGATGCGGGGATCGTGCGCGACACGCCGGTGGTGGCGGCCCCGGCACGGCGTGTCGCCGAAGATCCCCGAAACGGCTACCAGCGGCGACCGCGGCACCGATGAGCTCGGGCCCCCATCCGATCGGGGCGAACCCGCCCTACTCAGCCGCACGACCCAGCCGGCTCTGGCCTGACCTCGACCGGTCAGGGCTGGCCTGCCCTCCACCATCCGGACTTGGCTGGTGGCACCGGATGTGGGGATCGTGCGCGACACGCCGGTGGTGGCGGCCCCGGTACGGCGTGTCGCCGAAGATCCCCGAAACGGCTACCAGCGGCGACTGCGGTGTCGGTGGGCTCGGTGGCACTGGACCTGATCGCCCTCCGGTCGCACGACCCGGGCGGCCGATGACACCGGCTGTTGCGCTGCGCCGACCCCCGCGCCGACCCACCGGTCGACGCACCGCGTCGACCTGCTGCTCCATCCGCACGACGGCTTAGGCTTGAGCACATGCGTCGAGGGAGCTTCCGGGACGAGACCGTGGACTACGCGGCCGTCGGGGCGACGCAGGCACCCGATCTCATGCAGTACCCGCCCGAGCGCAGCATCCCGGCCGAGCAGTCGTGGCGCATCGGCAGCGGCGAGGCGCGATTCGAAGCGGCATCCGAGGCGTTGCTGTCGTGGAGCGCGCTCACCTCGGCCGGCCTGCAGTTGGGCGATGTGCGGCCCGCGGCGGGGCCGATGTACACGGGCGTGAGCTTCGATGAGGCGGGTCAGCCGATCGCCCCCGCCAGCACAGAGGCCGACCAGCGGTTCGCCTCCGACGGCACGCCGTATGTCGGTGCGGGCACGACGGTGCGCGTGCACGGCCGGGTGGCCGGCCACCGCGCCGACGCCGAACTGCGGGTGATCTTCGTGGTGGAGGAGCCGCGACGCATCGGCTTCGCGCTCGGCACCGTCGGCGACTCCGTCGTCAGCGGCGAGGAGTCGTTCATGCTCACCCGGCTCGACACCGACGAGGTGTGGTTCACCGTGCGCGCGTTCGATGCGCCGGTCGCGCTGGCCTATCGGATGCTGCCCGCCCTCACCCGCCGCCGCCGCCGCGAGCTGTTCACCCGCTACCTGCGCGCGATCTCGCCGCTGTACTCCACCCAGGCCTGATATGGCCGGCGCCTTGCCCACCGGCGAAGCGGTGCCGCTAAGCGGCGCGCTCCCCGACGGCACCGCGATCGATCCCGCGACCGATTTCGGCGTCTACCTGCACGTGCCGTTCTGCCGGGTGCGCTGCGGCTATTGCGACTTCAACACCTACACCGCGTCCGAGCTGCGCGGCGCCCGCCAAGACGCCTACGCCGACACTCTGCTGCGCGAAGTCGAGCTGTCGGTGCCGGTGCTGTCGGCGGCGGGCGCGGTGCGGCCGGCTCACACGGTGTTCTTCGGCGGCGGCACGCCCACGCTGCTGCCACCGGGCGACCTTGGCCGCATGCTCGACGGCGTCCGTCGCGCGTTCGGGCTGGTGCCGGGCGCCGAGGTCACCGTCGAGGCCAACCCCGATACGGTGACGGATGCCGCAGCCGCGGAGCTTGCGGCATCCGGGGTCACCCGCCTGTCGATCGGCATGCAGTCGGCCGTGCCGCACGTGCTGGCCGCGCTCGACCGCACGCACGAGCCGGCCAACGTCGCCCAGGCCGTCGCCGCCGCCCGCCGGGCGGGCCTCGACGTGAGCGTCGACCTCATCTACGGCACGCCGGGGGAGTCGCTCGCCGATTGGCGCGCCTCGCTCGAGGCGGCGCTCACGCTGCAGCCCGACCACGTGAGCGCCTACGCGCTCATTGTGGAGGATGGCACGGCGCTGGCCCGCCGCATCCGCCGCGGCGAGCTCGCCGCGCCCGACGACGATCTGCAGGCCGACATGTACGAGCTCGCCGACGGACTGCTCGGCGGCGCCGGCTACGACTGGTACGAGGTGTCGAACTGGGCGCGCGGCGATGCGCATCGCTCGCGGCACAACCTCGGCTACTGGCAGGGCGCCGACTGGTGGGGCTACGGACCGGGGGCGCACAGCCACATCGCGGGCGTGCGCTGGTGGAACGTGAAGCACCCCGCGGCCTACGCGCAGCGCCTCGCCGACGGTGCGACGCCCGCCGCGGCCAGGGAGCGCCCGGATGCCCGGGCCCGCACGCTGGAGAACGTGCTGCTGCGCTCCCGCATCCGCGAGGGCATCGCCGTCGGCCAGTTGCCTGCGGGCCATCGACCCGCGGTGGCGCAGCTGATCGCCGACGGCCTGATCGATGGTGCTCAGGCCGTGCGCGGACGCGTGGTGCTCACCCTGCGCGGGCGGCTGCTCGCCGACGCGGTGGTGCGCGCGCTGACGTCCGACGTGGACGACCTGCACCTCGACTAGAATTGGCACTCAGAACACGGGAGTGCCAACACGCGGAGGGAGCGGGCCATGGTGTCGGAACGCGGACTCCAGGTGCTGCGCGCCATCGTGCAGGACTACGTCGACACGCACGAGCCGGTGGGCAGCAAGGCGATCGTCGAGCGGCATCACTTCGGGGTGTCGGCCGCCACGATCCGCAACGACATGGCCCAGCTCGAAGACGAAGAGCTGATCGCCGCCCCGCACACCTCGTCGGGGCGCGTGCCCACCGACAAGGGATACCGGGTGTTCGTCGACCACCTCGCCGAGCTGCGACCGCTCAGCGGGGCCCAGCGCTCGGCCATCTCGGCGTTCCTGGCCGAGCCGGGCGACCTCGACACGCTGCTCTCGCGCACGGTGCGCGTGCTCGCGCAGCTCACCGGGCAGGTCGCACTGGTGCAGTACCCCTCGTTCGAACGGGCGACCATCACCCATGTCGAACTGGTGGCGCTGTCGCCGAACCGCCTGCTGGTGATCCTGGTCACCGACACCGGGCGCGTCTCGCAGCGCATCGCGGTCGTGGCATCCGAGCTCGATGAGGCGGATGTCGCGGTACTCCGAGCACGGCTCGCCACGCTGCTGGCGGGGCATCCGGTGCGCACCGGCGCGGAGCGGGTCGCGACGGCCGCCGCCGAGGCCGAGTCCGGCCGATTGCAGGCGGCGCTGGCGGTGCTCGCGCACGCGGTGGCGGAGGAGCTCGACGGCTTCCGCCAGGACCGGCTCGTGATGGCCGGTGCCGCGAACCTCGCGCGCCGCGAGCACGACTTCCGCGGCAGCATCTACCCGCTGCTGGAAGCGATCGAGGAGCAGGTCACCCTGCTGCGGCTGATGGGTGAGATGGTCGCCGACGAGCACGGCCTCGCAGCGAGCATCGGGCGCGAGAACGAGTCGTTCGGGCTCGCGGAGGCGTCTGTGGTCACCAGCGACTACGACGCGCCGGGCTCGCGCGCGCGGGTCGGCGTGCTCGGCCCCACCCGCATGGACTACCCGTCGAACCTGGCGGCGGCGCGCGCGGTGGCGCGCTACCTCACCCGGCTGCTCGAAGACGACGACGCGCGTCGCTGACGTGCAGGCAGGAAGGCAGAAGTTGGCTGACCACTACGAGGTGCTCGGTGTCGCGCGCGACGCGTCGCCCGACGAGATCAAGAAGGCGTATCGCCGTCTCGCGCGCGAGCTTCATCCCGACGTGAACCCCGGCGAGGATGCCTCGGAGCGGTTCAAGCTCGTCACGCACGCCTACGACGTGCTCAGCGACCCCGAGCAGCGCCGCCGTTACGATCTGGGCGGCGATGGCGGCTTCGCCGCGGGCGGCTTCGGCGGCTTCGGCGACATCTTCGAGTCGTTCTTCGGTGGCGGTGCCGGTCGCAGCGCCCGTCCGCGCTCGCGCCGGGAGCGCGGGCAGGACGCATTGGTACGGGTGACCCTGCAGCTGGGCGATGTGGTGTTCGGGGTGCACCGTGACCTCGAGGTCGACACGGCAGTGCTGTGCGACAGCTGCCAGGGATCCTGCTGCCAGCCGGGCACGCAGCCGGTCGGCTGCGACATCTGCGGCGGCTCGGGGCACGTGCAGCGCACCGTGCGCAGCCTGCTCGGCAATGTGGTCACCACTCAGCCGTGCGGGGCGTGCCAGGGGTACGGCACCGTCATCGCCTATCCGTGCGCCACCTGCCAGGGCCTCGGCCGGGTGCGTTCGCGGCGCACGGTGTCGGTCGACATCCCGGCCGGTGTCGAATCGGGACTGCGGCTGCAGCTGCCCGGCTCCGGCGAGGTCGGCCCCGGCGGCGGGCCGCACGGCGACCTCTACCTGGAGATCACCGTCGCGGCGCACGACGTGTTCAGCCGCGACGGCGACGATCTGCTGGCCACGCTCGAGGTGTCCATGAGCGACGCCATCCTCGGGGCGACCACCAGCATCGAGGGTCTCGACGGCCCGGTGGAGCTGGAACTTCGCCCCGGCGTGCAGGGCGGCGACGTACTCACGATCAAGGGCCGCGGCATCACCCCGCTGCGCGGCTCCGGCCGCGGCGACCTGCGCGTGGGCGTGCACGTGCTCACTCCCCATCGCCTCGACGCCAAGGAGCGCGCGCTGATCGAGGAGTTCGCGCGGCGCACCAAGCCCCCCGCCCCCCGGCTCGCCGAGTTCCAGCAGGGGCTGTTCGCCCGACTGCGCGACCGGTTCCGCCAGGGCGCCTGACCCGCATGGCGCTGCACTTCCTGCTCGACGAGCCGACGACGGCGGATGCCGGCGGCACGATCACGCTCACCGGAGCCGAAGCGCATCACGCCGTCGCCGTGCGGCGCGTGCGGGTGGGCGAGCAGGTCACCGCGGGTGACGGCCGCGGTGCGTGGCTGACCGCCACAGTGGAGCGGGCGGAGCCGGGCAGCGTGGCACTGCGGGTGCAATCCCGCGTCGAGGTGCCGGCACCCGCACGCCGGCTCGTGCTGGTGCAGGCGCTCGCCAAGGGCGACCGCGACGAGCTCGCCGTGCAGGCGGCGACCGAACTCGGCGTCGACGAGGTGGTGCCGTGGCAAGCGGCGCGCAGCGTGTCGCGCTGGGACGGCGCGAAGGCGCTCAAGGGACGCGCCCGCTGGGCGTCGATCGTGCGGGAGGCCGCCAAACAGGCCCATCGCGCATGGCTGCCCGTCGTCGCCGAGCCGGCGACGACGGCGCAGCTAGCCGAGCGTGCGGCGATCGGCACGATGCTCGTGCTGGAGCCGACCGCGACGCAGCCGCTGAGCGCCCTGGCGCTGCCAGGCGCAGGAGACCTCGTGCTCGTCGTCGGGCCCGAGGGCGGCATCGCCCCCG
>CAYLMS010000117.1:0-5860 GCA_964384455.1 uncultured Microbacterium sp.
GGCGAGTGCTGCCCGGCGCAGCAACGCCTCGGAGGCCGCACGCGGCAGCCCCGCCGAGCTCAGTTCGGCGGAGTCGACGGCGACCCCGGGCAGCGCGAGCGCGTCGGCGGCGCGGCCCGCGCCCAGCAGTGCGAGGTAGCGCTCCACGAACGCCGACGGCGAGTAGAACTCGCGGTAGAGCGCAGCGTATCCGGCGGCGGTCGCCGCCAGCAGCAGTGCGCCGACGAGTGCGAGGATCACCAGGTCGGTGCGTCCGCGGCGGGGCACGGCGGCATCGTGCTGCAGCTGATGCGTCGGCTCGTCCACGCGACCAGTCTAGGAATGCCGCGCCGCATGCCCCGCATAGCATGGGACGATGACCGCACCTGGCCTCGGCGACGAGCAGCTGGCGCTGTTCCGCCGCATCGAGGAGACCCGCGGCCATGTGTTCGTGACCGGGCGCGCGGGCACGGGCAAGTCCACGCTGCTGCAGCACCTCGCCGCGCACACGTCGAAGCAGCTGGCGGTATGCGCGCCCACCGGAGTGGCGGCGCTGAACGTGGAAGGGCAGACGATCCATTCGCTGTTCCGGCTGCCGATCGGGCTGGTCGCACACAGCGAGATCGAGCAGACGCCGGCCACGCGCAGGCTGCTCGGCGCGATCGACGCGCTCGTCATCGACGAGATCTCGATGGTCAACGCCGATCTGATGGATGCCGTCGACCGCGCGCTGCGGCAGGCCAGGGGCAAGCGCGGGGAGGCGTTCGGCGGGGTGCAGCTGGTGATGTTCGGCGATCCGTACCAGCTGGCGCCGGTGCCGCCGCGCGGCGACGAGCTGCGCTACGTGCGCGACCACTACCGCTCGTTCTGGTTCTTCGACGCGCACGTGTGGGCCGGCCCTTCGACACCGACGGTTGCTGAGCCTGTCGAAGCACGCCGCGGCCCTTCGACAAGCTCAGGGACCGGAGCTCGGTCAGGGACCGGACCAGGCTCAGGGACCGGAGGCCCGGTTGCTGAGCCGCACCCGGTTGCTGAGCCTGTCGAAGCACAGGGCGCCGCGATGCTCGACCTCGGGCGGTACGGCGCCGCGCTGCACATCGCCGAGCTGTCCGACATCCATCGCCAATCGGATGCCGCGTTCAAGGCCATGCTCGACGCCGTGCGGCACGGTCGGGTGACCGCCGACATCGCCGCCGCGCTCAACGACGCCGGCGCTCGCACGCCCCCCGCCGCCGAGGCGTCGGAGGTGCCGATCATCACGCTGGCCACCCGCAACGACCGGGTGAACGCCATCAACCGCCGGCACCTCGACGCCCTGCCCGGGCCGCCGCAGACGGCGCTCGCCGAGATCAGCGGCGACTTCGGCAGGGGCGACGCCTACCCGGCCGAACCGGAGCTGCAGCTCAAGGTGGGGGCGCAGGTGATGTTCCTGCGCAACGACGTCGCCGGCTTCGGCGGCGACGGCCCGCGCTGGGTCAACGGCACGATCGGCACCGTGCGCCGCATCGCGGGCGGCACGGTGCGGGTGGAGGTCGACGGGCGCGACGTCGAGGTCGAACCGGCCGTCTGGGAGCGGTTCCGGTACACCTACGACGCCGGCGCGCGTCGGCTCAGCCGCGAGATCGTCGCCGAATTCACCCAGTTCCCGCTGCGGCTCGCCTGGGCGGTGACCATCCACAAGTCGCAGGGCAAGACCTATGAGCGGGCGATCATCGACCTCGGTTCCGGCGCCTTCGCGCCGGGACAGACCTATGTGGCGCTGTCGCGGCTGACCAGCCTCGACGGGCTCTACCTGTCCCGGCCACTGCGGCCCGGCGACATCCGGGTCGACCCCGACGTGCAGCGATTCATGCGCGGCCGAGCCGCGTCCGGCTGATGGTCACGCGGCCCGCTTGGCCCGCCCGAGGTCGTCGAACAGCTCCGTGTTCAGCCGGTACGCGAGCAGCACCTCGTCGATCACGCGCTGCTGCTCCGCGTCGTCCCAGGGGGCGGCATCCAGCTGCGCGCGGTAGGTGTTCTTGAACTCGGCGGGATCGGCGATCTCGTCGAACAGGTAGAAGCCGATGCCGTTGGTCGTGAAGCCGAAGCGCCGTGCCATCACCCGGCCGATGAACAGGCCGCCCGACAGGTCGCCCAGGTAGCGGGTGTAGTGGTGGGCGACGAAACCGCCGGGCCAGGTGGCCGCGACCCGGTTGATCCGGTCGACGTAGCGTGCGGTGGCGGGCAACGGGGTGATCTGCTCGCGCCAGTCGGCGCCGATCAGGAACTCGAGGTCGGCGGCCAGCGCGGGCAGCCGGGTGAGCCGGGCGGTGATGAAGACGGCCGCGACCGGGTCGCGGCGCATGCGCTCGGTGGCCGCTTCGAGGGCCTCGTAGATGAACCAGTGCTGGGCCACCAGGGCGACGTAGTCGTCGCGGGTGCCCGCCTCGCTCATCAGCTCGGCCATGAAGCCTGCGTGCTCGCTGTCGGAGTGCGCGCCCTGCGAGCGCTCGCGCAGGGCGGTGGAGAAGGGGATCGGAGTGGTCACACCTTCATCATAGCGCAAGGTAAGGTTTGCCTTACATAACCTGCGCGATGCGGCTATTCGTGCTGGCGGGGAGGCACGCCCAGCCGCGCGCATGCCTCGCGGTACACCGCCACCACTTCGCGGCGCACCTGCGCGCGCTCGGTGATCGGTGCTGACGGCCACGGCACGCGCACGTGCACCGCGTTGTCGCCGGAGTCGGCCTCCCAGTCGGCGCCGTCGCCGTCGAAGCCGGTCATCACAGCTGCGTGCACTTCGGCCGTCTGTCCGAAGGCGCGGACGATCAGCAGATTGTCGTCGGTGTGGTCGACGTTCATGTGGCGCAGCACGGCGGCGACGACATCAGGGGCGAAAGTGTGGGGCACGACTACACCGTATGTCGCGCACGGTGGCGCCCGCCATCCGCGCGCATACAATCGAAGCGACGGACGGGGGCGCGATGCGAGTGCGAGCAGCATCCCGCCGCGTCGTCGCCGTCGTGGCTGCCGCGGTCGCCGCGGTGCTCGCGCTGAGCGGATGCGCCGCCGAGCGCACCGTCAAGGTGAACGTGCCCGCGCAGGTGGGCACGCCGCTTCCCGACGCCACGGTCGGTGCGCTGAAGGATGCCGTCACCCACGCGATGGCGGCCGCGGGCGCGCCGGGCGCGATCGTGGGGGTGTGGGTGCCGTGGAGCGGCACGTGGGTCGCCGGGCTCGGCACGCAGGGCCCCGGGGGAGCGGCCGTGACCGCCGACCTCAGTTTCCGCGCGGGCGATCTGGGTCGCCCGATGATCTGCGACGTGCTGTACCAGGTCGCCGCCGAGGGCACCGTACGGCTGACCGACTCGGTGGCCGGCTACGTCGCGGGGGTGCCCGACCTGAAGAACGTCACGCTGCGGCAGTTGTGCGACGGCACCGGAGGCCTCGGCGCCTTCGGTCCGCAGCTGCTGCCGGTGTGGCTGGCCAACCCGGGCCGCGAGTGGGATCCGCACGAGCTCGCCGCGTTCGGCCTGGGTGAGCCGCGCACCGCACCCGGTGTCGCGTGGCGCGACTCCGATGCGGGCTACGTGCTGCTGGGCCTGGCGCTGGAGCGGGCCACGGGGCTGAGCGCCCGGCAGTTGCTGAGCCGCTATGTGACCGCTCCGCTGGGCTTGTCATCGACGGTGCTCGGCACCGGCACGCTGCGCTCCGAGGCGCGCAGCGTGCTGGCCGGCTACCACTCCCTGCCTGGCGCCGACGGTGCGATGCAGTGCGCGAAGCCGCTGGATGCGACCGATGTCTCCACCACCACGGGCGCCACCGACTCGGGCGTGGTGTCGACGATTGCCGACGTGGGACGCTATGTGCAGGCGCTCGCCTCGAACTCGCTGCTGCCGGATGCGGCGAAGGTGCGGTGGGCGAAGCCGCTGCCGACGTCGACCACGGCGCCGTCGTGGTTCACCACCACCGGCGGCGCGTATCAGGCCGGCTCGCTCGTCGGCCAGTTCGGCGCCGTGCCCGGCTACGCCACCGCGGCGTTCGCCGATCCGAAGACGGGGCTGGCCGTCGCCGTCGTGCTCGACAACTCGGGCAGCGGCGCCACGATCGTCGGCGACCTCGCGTTCGAGCTCGCCGCGATCGCCTCGAAGTCGCCCTCGGCGGGCGGGCGCGCCGGGGTCGCCCTCGGTCTGCCCTGGACCGCCGAGCAGTATCACGCGGCGATCGGCCAGGCGGCCATCTGCCCGATTACGGCGAAGTGAGAGTCGGTCGCGCCGGGGCGGTCGTGCTCGTGGTCGCCGGGCTCGCCTGCCAGGAGGTGGGCGCGTCGATCGCCTGGATGCTGTTCCCGCAGGCGGGGCCGCTCGGCATGGTCATGCTGCGCCTGGTGTTCTCCGCCGTGGTGCTGCTCGTGCTGGCCAGGCCGGCGCTGCGCGGACACACCCGGCGCGGGTGGCTGGCCGTGCTGGGCTTCGGGCTCGTGCTGGCCACGATGAACGGCCTGTTCTACCTGGCGCTGGCGCGGCTGCCGCTCGGCGTGACGGTGACCATCGAGGTGCTCGGTCCGCTCACCCTGTCGATCGTGGCGAGCCGGCGCGCCTCGGCGTGGCTGTGGGCCGCGCTGGCGCTGGCCGGAGTGGTTGCTCTGGGTGGCGGGGGATGGGACCGGCTCGACCTCGTCGGAGTATTGTTCGCGCTCGGCGCTGCGGTCAGCTGGGCGTTCTACATTCTCGCGTCGGCGCGGGTGGGTGCCGAGTTCCCGCGGCTCGACGGGCTGGCGCTGGCGATGACGGCGGGGGCGGCGATCTCGCTGCCGTTCGGCATCGCCGACGCCGGCACCGCGCTGCTGCGCCCCGAGGTGATCGGGCTGGGCGCGGCGGTCGCGGTGCTGTCGTCGACGATCCCGTACGCCTTCGAGCTGATCGCGCTGCGCCGGCTGGCGGCATCCGCGTTCGCGATCCTCATGAGCCTCGCCCCCGCGACGGCGGCGCTGATGGGGTTCCTGCTGCTGCACCAGCGGCTGAGCCCGCTCGAGCTCGGCGGCATCGCGCTCGTGATCGCGGCCAGCATCGGCGCCGTACGGCAGGGCGCGGGCGCGCCGCCGACCGCGGGCGCGCCGGGCGGCGCGCTGACGCAGCCCGTGGGCTGAGCGCTCTGGCACACTGGGACGGTGGAGGCGTCGGGGCAGGCCGGGGCACGGCCCGTGATCCTGGTCGCCGTGCAGCCGCAGCTCGCCGATGCGGTGCTGCTCGAGGCGGCGCGACTGGCACGCGCGTTCGGTGCCGACCTTGTGTGCGCGCACGTCGACCCGGCGCGTTTCACGGTCGCTGAACGACCTGACGGTTCGGTGGTCTCGCGCGCGGTCGACCCCGATCTGCCCGACGAGCGCGAGGGATCGTTCGACGCAGCGCTGGCGGCACGCATCGACGGCGTGCTCGCCGGCACCGGAGTGCGCTGGACCGGCCGCGAGCTCGCGGGAGACCCCGCGCACGCGCTGGGTCGGCTCGCCGACGTCGTGGCGGCGCAGGCGATCGTCGTGGGCACCCGCGACAACACGGTGCGCGAGGGGCTGCGCGAGTTCTTCCAGGGATCGGTCGCAGCCCACCTCGCGCATCGCCAGCACCGCCCTGTGCTCGTCGTGCCGCAGCACCCCGTGGGCGACGGCGGACGACTCCCGTGGGAGTGAGCCGGCCGCTGCACCTGCGCTGGTCAGCCCTCGCGCTGGTGGCCGGCGGTGGTGCCGCGGGCACTCTCGCCCGGTATGCGATCGGCGTGGCGGTGCCGCCGTGGCGGGGGCTGCCGGTGGCGGTTTTCACGATCAACGTGGTCGGCGCCTTCGGTCTGGGGCTGCTGCTCGCCGTGCTGGCACGGGGCGGGCCGGATGCCGGCATCCGGCCCGCCC
>CAYLMS010000118.1:0-5808 GCA_964384455.1 uncultured Microbacterium sp.
CGATGGCCAGCGCTTCCGACGCCTGCAGGGCTGGGCTGACGGCGAGATCGAGGCGGCGTCGGTGACCCGCGTGCCGCAGCCGAAGGACCCCTATGAGTACTGAGCCCCGCTCGCGGCGCGCGGGCGCGCGCGCCCGCCGGCGCCGCGCGTTCGCCGGTGCGTTCGCCGGCGTGCTGCTGCTGTTGGCCGTGGTCGGGCTCGCCGGAGCCGCCGCCGGTGCCACGCAGGGTCCGCGTGTGACCAGGGTGTCGGCCGACCCCGCCGCGGCGGTGCAGGCATCCGGCTCCCGCCTCATCGTCACCACCACCCAATCGCTGCGCGCGGTGCGCGCCGCCCAGATCACCGTCTCGCCGGCGACCCCGTTCACCGTCGACACGCAGGGCCGCAGCGTCGGCGTGCGCTTCACGCTGCCGTTGCACGACGACACGGTCTACACGGTGCGCTTCCGGGATGTCGCGGGCCTCGGTGCAGGGCCCGCCAGCACGATCACCCAGACGTTCCGCACCCCTGCGCTCGACGTGTTCCTGCTGCAGCGATCACCCTCCGGCGATCGGATCGTGCGTGCCGACCTGCGCGGCAGGCACGCGGTGACGGTGCTGCGCAACGCGCATATCGAGGACTTCCGTGCCACGAGCAGCCACCTCGTCGCCCTCGTCGTCGACAGTGCCGGGCGCAGCGGCCTGCTCGTCACCGACCTTCAGGGGCGGCATCCGCGCATGCTCCGCCTGCCCGGCGCGGGAGCGGTGAGCGCGCTGCAGAGCGCCGACCGGGGCGAACTGGTCGGCTATCTGTTCTCGGCAGCGGATGCTGCGACCGGCGGCCAGACGGCCGCACTGTACGTCGCCTCGCTCAAGGACGATGCCGAACAGGCGCCCCCGACGCGGGTGGCCGTCTCAGGACCCGACCCCAGGGTCGCCGACTGGCGGTTCGTGCCCGACAGCGACAGCATCCTGCTGCTCAACTACGCCGGGCGGGTGCTGCTGGCGAGCTCCACCGGCGCGCGGGCGACCGATCTCGGCACAGGCGTGACGATCGACGGCATCGCGCGCGGATCGTCGACCGCTGTGCTCGAGCGCGCCGACGGCCTCTACACCGTCGACCTCGCGAACGGACGGCAGCAGCCGCTGGTTCAGCCGGGCGGCGTCGCCGGCTTCCTCGGCACGGTCACGCCGTTGCCCGGCGCGGGCACGGGGGCGGGGGCGGATGCCGGCACCGTGCGGCCCTACACGGTGGTCGACGACAGTGGTGCGACGGCCACCACCGTGTATCGTGTCGCAGCCGACGGCCGCGCGACGACGCTGCTGCCGATCACGTCCGGCGACGCGCTGCTGCAGACCTGCGCGTCGCCGAGCGGACGCTACGTGGCCGTGCTGGTGGCGCCGGGCATCGTCGCCAATCCGTACGACGGCTATCAGCTGCCGATGCCCAAGCGCGTGGTCACCCGCATCATCGACCTCGGCACCGGCGGCCAGGTGTCGGCGCTCGACGGCTTCGACATCTCGTGGTGCCAGGTGCCGCCGGTGTCGATGTGAGCGGTGCCGGGGCGGGCCGCGGTGTCGGTGCCGGTGTGGGCGGTGCGGGTGCGGGCGGTGCGCTGCGCCCGGCCACGAGGAGCGCGCTCGCGGGCCTGCCGCTGCAGGTAGCGCCGCGACTGCTCGGCGGCGTGCTCACCACGGTCGTCGCAGGCGAGACGGTCGCGCTGCGCATCACCGAGGTCGAGGCCTATCACGGCCGCGGCACCGGCGCGCAGCCCGATCCCGGCTCGCACGCGCGCATGGGTCCCACGGCGCGCAACGCGACGATGTGGGGCGAGCAGGGCCACCTGTACGTGTACCTCAGCCACGGCATCCACTCGTGCGTCAACGTGGTCTGTGGCCCGGCCGGGGTCGCCGGCGGGGTGCTGCTGCGCGCCGGCGAGGTGGTGGCGGGTGCGGATGTCGCAGCCCGCCGCCGCCCGGCCGCCCGGTCGCCGCGTGAGCTCGCCCGAGGGCCGGGGCGCCTCGGCGACGCGGTCGGACTGCGCCACGCGCTGCACGACGGCATCGACGCGGTCGCGGGGCTGCCGCGCGCGGGTGCGACCGCGTGGCTCGCCCTGCTCGCGGTGCCGCTCGCGCAGGTCGAGCAGGGGCCGCGGGTGGGGGTCGCCGGCGTGGCGGGCACGGATGCCTTCCCCTGGCGGTTCTGGATCCCCGGCGATCCCACGGTGTCGCCGTTCCGCTGGGGACGCGGGGCTGCCGCTGCGGCTTCGACTGCGGCTGTTGCGGCGGGCGCGGGGGATGGTGCCGGTGTCGCCGGCGCGGGTGCCGCGGATGCTGCCGGCACTGTCGGGGCGGGCGCCGTGCGTTCATGGGAATCGTTCTCAATCACCAAGCTACCTGTGGAGAACTCTTCCTAGTGTCGTATCTTTGTACTATACTGGTTGCATGCAACCGAACCCGCTCGACGGCATCGCGGAGGCCCTTCAGGCGCTCGCGTCCGTCGGGGGCGACCGCCCCGCGGGCGCTCTGACGCCGGCGCAGCTGGTCGCGGTCAATCAGGCGTTCGGGGCGCTCAAGCGTCACGTCGATGCCGCCTACGCTCCCGTCGCCGCCGAGATCGCGCGGCAGTCGCGCCCCGAACTCGGCAAGGACTCGCTCGCCAAGCGGCAGGGTTTCGCATCGCCGGCCGTGCTGATCTCGACCACCGCCGGCACCAGTGTGGGCGAGGCGGTGCGCATCGTGCAGGTCGGCGCGGCCACCGCGCCGCGGGTGTCGCTGACGGGCGAAGCGCTTCCGGCGAAGCATCCTCACATCGCCGAGGCGCTGGCCGCCGGTCGGATCGGGATGACGGCGGCAGCGGCGATCGTCGGCCTGCTCGACCGCGTGGCGTTGCGCGCCGAGAAGGCGCGGCTCGACGAGGCCGAACGCCAGCTCGTGACGCTGGCACCGGGGCTGCGCCCCGACGAATTGACCAAGCTGCTCGCGCGCGCCGAGGCGCACCTCGACCCCGACGGCCTCGAGCCGCGGCACGAGGCGCTGCGCGACGAGCGGTCACTGCTGCTGCAGGAGCGTGACGGGATGCTGGTGCTCACCGGCAGACTCGACCCCGCGACCGGCGCGCCGATCAAGGCCGCCGTCGAGGCGCTCGTCGGCGACACGTTGCGCCGCAACGAGCGCGCCGACGACGCGGAGCGCGATCCGCGGTCGATGAAGCAGCTGCAGGCCGACGCACTCGCCGACCTCTGCCGGCATGCGCTGGGCTGCGCCGAGGTGCCTACCGGGCCCACGACGACCGTCGTGGTGCGGATCAGCGCCGATGCGCTGCAGACCGGCCTCGGGGCGGCGACGATCGACGGGCTCGCCCAGCCGGTGCCGGCTGCCGCGCTTCGCAGAATGGCTGCCGACGCCCAGGTGATCCCGTGCGTGCTGGGTGGCGACAGCGAGATCCTCGACTGGGGCCGGGCGAAGCGGCTGTTCACCCCTGCCCAGAAGCTCGCCCTGGCCGAGCGCGACGGCGGGTGCGTGTCGTGCGGGGCGCCGCCGGCCTGGTGCCACGGGCACCACCTCGCCTGGTGGGAGCGCGACGGCGGCCGCACCGATCTCGGCAACGGCGTGCTGCTGTGCACGGGATGCCATCATCGACTACATGGCGACGGGTGGGAGATCCGCGTCGACGGCCCGGGGGTCGAGGCGAAGGTTTGGCTCGTGCCACCGCCGTGGATCGACGCCGAGCGCACCCCGCGATTGGCCGGAAGGCGCCGGTACACGCTCAGCGCCTGACCTGCGTGCGGCCCGGGCGGGCGTGCGTGCGGCGGAGGCCGCAGCATCCCGCGTGCTAGACTGACTCTTTGTCTGCGCGCGCTCCTGCACGCAGTTCGTGTTTCGCACAGCCTCGCTGCTCAACGACCGGAGGATTCCGGGCGGTGACGGCGTGCGTCGAAATGCAGACAAGGGATCTTGGGTGCGGCCGTCCGGCCGCACGGTATCGAAGGAGTAGTCACATGGCAGCTGTGTGCCAGGTGACCGGAGCAGTTCCCGGCTTCGGTCACAACATCTCGCACTCGCACCGCAGGACGAAGCGCCGCTTCGACCCGAACGTGCAGCGCAAGACCTATTACGTGCCGTCGCTCGGCCGCAAGGTCACCCTGAACGTGTCCGCCAAGGGCATCAAGGTGATCGACGCGCGCGGCATCGAGTCGGTCGTCAAGGACCTGATCGCGAAGGGGGTGAAGCTCTGATGGCCAAGAAGGCACAGGACGTCCGTCCGATCATCAAGCTGCGCTCGACCGCAGGCACGGGGTACACCTACGTGACCCGCAAGAACCGCCGCAACAACCCCGACCGCATCGTGCTGAAGAAGTACGACCCGGTCGTCCGCAAGCACGTCGAATTCCGAGAGGAGCGCTGACCTATGGCCAAGAAGAGCAAGATCGCCCGCAACCAGCAGCGCCAGGAGGTCGTGGACCGCTACGCGGCCAAGCGCCTGGAACTGAAGAAGGCGCTCGTCGACCCCAACTCGACCGACGCCGAGCGCGAGGCTGCCCGCCTCGGGCTGCAGAAGCTGCCGCGGGATGCCTCGCCGGTGCGCCTGCGCAACCGCGATGTGATCGACGGCCGCCCGCGCGGCCACCTGTCGAAGTTCGGCATCTCGCGCGTGCGCTTCCGCGACATGGCGCACCGGGGCGAGCTGCCCGGCGTGACCAAGTCGAGCTGGTAGCACCTACCGACGTCGCCGCGTGTGGCCGGAGTCCCTGGGGACTCCGGCCACAGTCGTCTGCGTGCAGCATCCATCCCCGCCCGCTGCCCCCCATGTCCCGAAATCTCGGCCTCGTGTCCCACAATCTCGGACTCAGGCAGCCGAGAGTCCGAGATTTCGAGACATGATCACGGCGGGCGGGAATGGATGCGGCGCAGCGGCGGCGGCGGATCCTCGGGCGGTGCACGAGGGGACTCGGGCCGCTGGCGGCGGGCCCGCTGCTTGCAGCCGGCGGCCGCGCGCTCGTCACAGGCGTCACTTGCGTCACAGATTGGCGTGCGACACGCCAGCAACAAGGCGCAGGATGACGCGAAATCCGCGGAACGACGCGGATTCTTGGTACATTCGTCGCGGTCGATTGACCAACCGGGCAACCGGTCCATTGCAACAGAGGCGGCAGACCCGCCGCCGCGGAGGACAACCACATGGCCGACAAGTCCATCACCAAGACCGAGCTCGTCGCGAGCATCGCGAGCGCGACCGGTCAGAGCCAGGCCACCGTGTCGGGTGTGCTCGACGCGCTGTTCGCCTCGGTCTCCGAGGCCGTCGCCAAGGGCGCCAAGGTCTCGATCCCGGGCTGGATCGCGTTCGAGCAGGTCGCCACCGCCGCCCGCACCGGCCGCAACCCGCAGACGGGTGCCGAGATCAAGATCGCCGCCGGCAAGCGCGTCAAGGTCACCGCGGGCTCGAAGCTCAAGGCTGCCGTCAAGTAGCAGCGCTCGCGAAGGGGGATGCCGCGCGGCATCCCCCTTCGTCGTGTGTGCAGGATGCCCTGCCTCAAGGTGGTGGTCGTGCACTGCCTCAAGGTGGTGGTCGTGCCCTGCCTCAAGGTGGTGGTCGTGCCCTGCCTTGAGGTGGCAGTTGTGGTCGCTTCGGGGCGCTGGATGCGGCACGGACTGCCACTCGAAGCGTTGGATGCGGGGCGCCCTGCCTTGGGGTGGCAGTTGTGGTCGCTTCGGGGCGCTGGATGCGGCACGGACTGCCACTCGAAGCGTTGGATGCGGGGCGCCCTGCCTTGGGGTGGCAGTTGTGGTCGCTTCGGGGCGCTGGATGCGGCACGGACTGCCACTCGAA
>CAYLMS010000119.1:0-5734 GCA_964384455.1 uncultured Microbacterium sp.
CACCGCGCCGCGCGACGCGGTGCTCATCGTCGACGGGATCTTCCTGCATCGGCCCGAACTGCGCGCGCTGTGGCACTGGTCGGTGTGGCTCGACGTGCCGTTCGAGACGGCCTACGCGCGCATGGCGCTGCGCGACGGCTGCGACCCCGATCCGTTCGCCCAGTCGAACCGGCGCTACCGTGACGGCCAGTTGCTCTACCTGCGCGAGGCCCGGCCGAAGGCGGCGGCATCCGCCATCGTCGACAACGCCGACCTGCAGCACCCGCGCCGTCGGTACGAGGACTACTGCTGATGGTCGCGCCGGCCATCCTGCTCGTCGACAAGTCGGGCACGCTCACCTCGCACGACGTCGTCGCGCGGGCGCGGCGCTCGCTCGGCACACGCAAGATCGGGCACGCCGGCACGCTCGACCCGATGGCGACCGGCCTGCTCGTGCTCGGAGTCGAAGGAGCCACCCGGCTGCTCACGTTCATCGTCGGGCTCGACAAGACCTACGAGGCCACCATCCGGCTCGGCCAGGCCACCGACACCGACGACGCCGACGGGCGGGTCACCGCGACGGCGGATGCCTCGGGCCTGACCGCCGCGCAGCTCGATGCCGCGATCGCCCCGCTGACCGGGCGCATCTCGCAGGTGCCGAGCACCGTGTCGGCGATCAAGGTGGCCGGCCGACGCGCGTACGAACTCGCCCGCGCGGGCGAGCCGGTCGAGCTGCGCGCCCGCGAGGTCACCGTGTCGCGCTTCGAGGTGCGCGCCGAGCGACGCACGGGCGCGATCGTCGACCTCGACGTCGTGGTCGACTGCTCCAGCGGCACCTACATCCGTGCCCTCGCCCGCGACCTCGGCGCCGCGCTCGGCGTCGGCGGGCACCTCACCTCGCTGCGGCGCACTCGGATCGGTGTGTTCGACGTCGCCGACGCAGCCCCGGTCGACGATCCCGCGGCGACGGCGCTGAGCCCCGCAGCCGCCGCCGTGGCCGTGCTCGGCGGGCTCGACGTCACCGCCGACGAGGCCCGCGACCTGCGGCACGGCAAGCGTCTGGTCGGCGCCGCCGTGCGCATCCCCGGCGCCACCGCTGCCGCCGTCGACCCCGCCGGCACCCTGGTCGGCATCGTCGAGCGCCGCGGCGCCGATCTGAAGAGCGCGATGAACCTGCCTGAGGAGCCTGCGTCATGATCCTGTGGTTCACCTACCTCCAGGTCGCGGTCGCCTCGGCTGCCGGGGTGCTGTGCGTCGTGCTGGGGCTGGCGGGCAGGCGGCCGAGCGATCTGAGCGTCGGCGCACTCGCCGCGATCGAGCTGCTGCTGATCGTGCAGGTGGTGGTGGCGATCGTGGCGCCGCTGACCGGCAACGCGCCGACCGGCAGCCTGCTGGAGTTCTGGGTGTACCTCGTCTCGGCGGTGCTGCTGCCGGTCGCGGGGGTCGGCTGGGCGCTGGTGGAGCGCAGCCGGTGGAGCACGGTGATCCTGGGCATCGCGGCCCTGGCGATCGCGGTGATGACCTGGCGGATGCACGTCATCTGGACGCTGCCCGGGGCATGAGCGCGCGCCGCGCATGAGAGAATCGCAGGCGATGTCTTCCGCACCCCGCCGCCGGCTCACCGGCGTAGGCCGCGTGCTCGTCGTCGTGTACGGCATCCTGGCGCTCGGCGCGACCGGCCGCTCGCTCGTGCAGATCGTCGAGCGCTTCGCCCACGCGCCGCTCGCCTTCACCCTCTCGGGCGTAGCCGCGGTCGTCTACATCGTGGCCACCCTCGCGCTGGTGTTCGCGTCGTCGCGCGGCTGGTACCGGGTGGCCTGGGTGACCATCTGCTTCGAGCTGGCCGGAGTGCTGCTGGTCGGCACGCTCAGCCTCGTGCGGCCCGAGTTGTTCCCCGAACCCACCGTGTGGTCGTTCTACGGCATCGGCTACCTGTTCGTGCCGCTCGTGCTGCCCTTCCTCGGCCTGTGGTGGCTGGCCAGGCATCGCCCGGTGCCGGCGACGGCGGATGCCGCGGCGGCGGCATCATGATCGTCTACCGCGACCCGGCCGAGGTGCCCGCAGGCTTCGGGCCGAGCGTCGTGGCCATCGGCAAGTTCGACGGCGTGCACGCCGGGCACCGCGCGGTGCTCGAGCGAGCCATGGTCGATGCGACCGACGGGGCGAAGGTGGTGGCGGTCACCTTCGACCGCAACCCGCTTGCCGTGCTGCGGCCAGAGCTGTGCCCGCCGAGCGTGGTCGGGGTCGAGCAGAAGCTGCAGCTGCTCGCGGCGACCGGCATCGACGCGACGCTGCTGCTGCACTTCGACCGGGCGCTGGCCGACCTCGCGCCCGAAGACTTCGTCGACCGGGTGCTCGTCGGCGCGCTCGGCGCGCGCACCGTGCTGGTCGGCAGCGACTTCCGCTTCGGGCGGGGCGGTGCGGGCACGCCCGCGCTGCTGCGCGAACTGGGTGCACAGCGGGGATTCCGCGTCGACGGCGTCGACGACGTGCGCGCCATCGGCACCGACCGGCGCGTGTCGTCCACGTGGATCCGCGAACTGCTCGGTGAGGGCGACGTGCCTGCGGCGGCCAAGCTGCTGGGCAGGGAGCCGTCGGTGCGCGGCGCGGTGGTGCGCGGGCTGCAGCGTGGCCGCGAGCTGGGCTTCCCGACGGCGAACCTGTCGCACGAACTCGAGGGCTTCGTGCCCGCCGACGGGGTGTACGCCGGCTGGCTCGTCGACGAGACGGGCGACCCGCTGCGCCCCGACCGGCGCTACCCGGCGGCGATCAGCGTGGGCACCAACCCCACGTTCGCCGACGTACACGAGCGTCAGGTCGAAGCGCACGTGCTCGACGAGCACGACCTCGACCTCTACGGCCACGTCGTGCAGGTGCGGTTCGTGCGCCGCATCCGGGGCATGGTGGCGTTCGCGGGGGTGCACGCGCTGGTCGCGCAGATGACGCGCGACATCGACGACGTGCGCGCGGCGCTGCGTTGACCGCTTCCGGCCCATCGAGCCGGCCGGCACGCGACGGCTGTGCCAGAGTCGTCGTATGAGCCTGCCGCAGCCGCGCCGCCGCATCGCCGTCGTGCGCCGCATCATCGTCGCGGTGATCATCGTGGCGTTCTCGGTCGCCGCCCTCGGCGGCATCGTGGTGCTGCTCGGTGCGTCGCTCGGCCAGACCGCGGCACGAGTGATCGGCACCACCGCCACCGTCGGCGCGTTCAGCGTGGCGGTGCTGTGCTGTGCGGCGCTGGTGGGGCGTCGGATGCAGGTGTTCGGCTATGTCGGCGCCGCGGTCAGCGCCGTGTCGGCGGTGCTGTGCGTGGTGCTCATCTGGAGCGATACCCCGTTCGCCGCCGACGCGCTGGTCAAGGCGACCTGGACCGGGGTCGCGGCCACGGCCGCACTGTCGCTGGCCTCGCTGCTGCTGCTGCTGGCCGATCGCCGGCGGGCGGCGGTGCGGATCGGGCTCGCCGCGACCCTCGCGCTGTTCGCCGTCGTGCTGGCGATGACCGGGTATCTGATCTGGTGGGGCGAGCACGTGCACTCCGAGGTGTACGGGCGCGTGCTCGGGATCGCGGCGATCCTCGCCGCTCTCGGCGCGGTCGTCGTGCCGGTGCTGTCGCTGCTGCTGCCCGACGCGGGGCGAGCCGGGCGCGCCGCGCTCTCGCCCGAGCTGGTGGCCGCGCTCGTGGCCGAGGCCGACCGCCGCGGCATCGGCGTCGCCGAGCTGGTGGCCCCAGTGCTGAATCGACGGCCCGATCCGGTGTCGGCACCGGCCGACGGCAATACGATCGAAGGATGACCTCCACACAGCTGGCGACTCCGGCGCGCCGCGCGGTCGAGCTGCTCGGCGGCGAGCCCGACGATCTCACCCTGCGGCGTTACCTGCACGGACTGCCCGGAGTCGACGCGGTCGGCCTCGAGCAGCGTGCCGCCGCGCTGGGCACCCGCTCGATCAAGACCACGTCGAAGGCGTGGGCGCTCGACCGGATCATCTCGCTGATCGATCTGACGACGCTCGAGGGCGCCGACACGCCGGGCAGGGTGCGCTCGCTGGTCGCGAAGGCGCTCACCCCGGATGCTGCCGATGCGGCCTGCCCGAAGGTCGCCGCCGTCTGCGTGTACGGCGACATGGTGCCCGACGCGGTGGCCGCGCTCGGCGCCGCGCACGGCGACCCCGATGCCGGGCTGGTGTCGGTGGCCGCGGTGGCCACCGCGTTCCCCAGCGGCCGCGCGTCGCTCGAGGTCAAGCTGCGCGACACCGCCGAGGCGGTCGCCGCGGGCGCCGACGAGATCGACATGGTGATCGACCGCGGAGCGTTCCTGGCCGGCCGCTATGCGCAGGTGTTCGAGCAGATCGTGCGGGTCAAACAGGCGTGCCGGCGACCCGACGGCACCGCGGCATCGCTCAAGGTGATTCTCGAGACGGGCGAATTGCGCACCTACGACAACGTGCGCCGCGCCTCGTGGCTCGGCATCCTCGCCGGCGCCGACTTCATCAAGACCTCCACCGGTAAGGTCGCCCCGGCCGCGACCGCACCGGTCACGCTGCTCATGCTCGAGGCGGTGCGCGACTGGCACCGCATCAGCGGCCAGCGCGTCGGGGTCAAGCCGGCGGGCGGCATCCGCTCGTCGAAGGATGCGATCAAGTACCTGGTGATCGTCGCCGAGACGGTGGGCGAACAGTGGCTCGTGCCGCACCTGTTCCGGTTCGGCGCCTCGAGCCTGCTCAACGACGTGCTGCTGCAGCGGCAGAAGCTGCGCACCGGGCACTACTCGGGCGCCGACTACGTGACGATGGACTGACGGAGAGACGATGAGCTTCCTCGACTACGCCCCCGCGCCCGAGTCGCGCGGCATCCTGCATCTGCGCGAGGCCTACGGGCTGTTCGTCGACGGCGAGTTCCGCGAGGGCACCGGCACGCCGTTCGCGACGATCTCGCCCGCCGACGAGCAGCCGATCGCGACCGTCGCATGCGCGAGCGACGCGGACGTCGACGCCGCCGTCGCCGCCGCGCGGCGCGCGTATGAGTCCACGTGGTCGACGATGAGCGGGCGCGACCGCGGCAAGTACCTGTTCCGCATCGCACGGCTGGTGCAGGAGCGCGCGCGCGAGCTGGCGGTGGCCGAGAGCCTCGACAACGGCAAGCCGATCAAGGAGAGCCGCGACGTCGACGTGCCGCTGGTGGCGGCCTGGTTCTTCTACTACGCCGGCTGGGCCGACAAGCTCGATCACGCGGGATTCGGCGCCGACCCGCGCTCGCTGGGGGTCGCGGCGCAGGTGATCCCGTGGAACTTCCCGCTGCTGATGCTGGCCTGGAAGATCGCGCCCGCCCTCGCGGCGGGCAACACGGTCGTGCTGAAGCCGGCGGAGACCACCCCGCTCACCGCGCTGCTGTTCGCCGACATCTGCCGGCAGGCCGACCTGCCGCCCGGCGTCGTCAACATCGTCACCGGTGCCGGCGAGACGGGCGCGGCCCTCGTGGCCCACCCCGGAGTCGACAAGGTCGCGTTCACCGGGTCGACGGAGGTCGGCAAGGCGATCGCGCGCTAGGTCGCCGGGACCGACAAGCGGCTCACCCTCGAGCTCGGCGGCAAGGCCGCGAACATCGTGTTCGACGACGCGCCTATCGACCAGACCGTCGAGGGCATCGTGGCGGGCATCTTCTTCAACCAGGGCCACGTGTGCTGCGCCGGCTCGCGCCTGCTCGTGCAGGAGTCGGTCGCCGACGAGCTCGACGCGCGGCTCAAGCGCCGGTTGTCCA
>CAYLMS010000120.1:0-5707 GCA_964384455.1 uncultured Microbacterium sp.
AAGACCGGCCCGAAGGCGCGGCACGGCGGGCACCACTCGGCCCAGAAGTCGAGCAGCACGATGCCGTCGCGTTCGAGGGTTTCGTCGAGGGTCGCATGGGTGAGCTGGATCGTCGCCATGCCCTCAGTATATACCCCCGGGGGTTTATCTTTGCACGTCGCCGTGACGGTACCGAGCGCTCGACGTCGGCACCGACCGTCGCGCCCGCGCCGGTATCCTGGCACCGTCCAGCGAGAGACGAGGAAGCGATGGTGAGCGACCGCATCCGCTCCCGTTCGACGGCGACGGCGACCTGCGCACTCGTGATCGCCCTGGGCATCGCATCCTGTGCGCCTCCGCCTCAGGCACCGAGAGCCGTGTCGCCGAACGAACGGCGCACGGCGATAGAAGGAGTCGCCGACTTCATCCTGTCGCTGCAAGGTGCCGACGGCGCGATCCGCGACGCTCCCGACTCGTCGATCGTGAACGAGGACTCGAACATGCAGTATGCGCTGCTCGGTCTCGCGGCCGCATACCGCTGCACCCGAAACGCGAGGTATCTCACGGGGTTCGAGTCGGGGCTGCGATGGCTGGCTGATCGTGAGGAGATGGCTGACCCCCGGTGGCGCGGCAGCTGGTATTACGCGTACGACGCCAAGCGTCCCTATGCTCCGGCGCCTACCTCGCCGGGCGCGGGCGTCGATGACGTTCGCGGCGTCGACACGACCAGCGCGTACCTCGCCTATCTGCTCTGGGTCGACAGTCGATTGACCGGCAGCGACGCGCTCGCCAAAGAGCTCGCCACCAACGCCACGGCAGGACTCGACTTCGTTCTCGCCAAGAATTGGGATGGCACGAGCGCAACCTACAGTTCGTGGCAGCTGCGCGGTGGCCAGTGGCGGCTGTGGCAGTACCGCTACACCGCCGACCAGGCCGACGTCCTGCTCGGACTGCGCGGAGGTGCCGCGCTGTACCCCGACCGTGCCAGCACCTATGCGTCGGCCGCGGCGCGGATTGCGGCGAGCCTGACGTCGACGTTCTTCGACGCGTCCAACGGCCGATACGCCGAAGGCATCGACCAGCGGACTTTGGATTGGTCGCAAGATGTGGATGCCGTGTTCCCACAGGGATACGTGCCCTGGGCGATGGGCGGCGCGGGCGAAGCCAACGTGTCGGCCTTTCGCTGGCTTCTTGCCGCACAGCAACCCGACGGCCGGGTCGCGGTAGGACACGGCGACCCGGGGTACGCGCTCAGCGCATCCGTGCTGCTCATGGCGGCTGCGGCGACCGGATCGCCCGAACCGACGCGGACGACGGCCTGGCTGCTTCGTAAGGCCGTCGATCACAGGTCCGGTGCTGTCCGCGACACAGGCTCGGTCGATTCGCCTGCCTACTCCAACATCGCCGGGTTCGCTCTACTCGCGCTGACGGCCCAGCACGCGGAATCCTGGTAGGCGCTCCGTGCCTGTCGGCACAGGCGGATTGGGTCAGGCGCCGCAGCCCGCGCGTCTGCTCCACCCAGAAGTCGAGCGTCTGCCCCAGTCAGATCGTGTGGCCACCGGTCGCGGCCTGGTCCGCCGCCTGGCGTCCCTCCACAGTGTCCGCCTGCCACGAGACATCCCCTGCCAGGAACGCGCGGGATGCCGCTGCCGCTGCGCGCCACGCGACCCAGGCCAGCGATCCGCCGACGCTGATGCGCGCGACCCCCGCGTCGGCGAGCGCGGCGATCGACAGTCCGGGCCGCAGCAGCGCGTTCACCGGACGCGGAACCTCCCGCACGATCGTGCGCAGCGCCTCGAGGTCGTCGATCATCGGCGCGTAAAGCACGTCGGCGCCGGCCTGCGCATACGCCTGCAGCCGTGCGATGGTGTCGGTAAGGTCGGGCATGCCGTGCACGTAGCCCTCGGCGCGCCCGGTGAGCACGAGGGTCGGCGCAGCGGCGCGCGCGGCCGCCACCCGTTCGGCGGCCTGCTCGATCGGGTAGAGCGCCGCGCCCGACCAGTCCTCGATCGAGGCGCCAGCCAGACCGATGGTTGCGGCGCGGCGGTACGACGCCGCGACCTCATCGAGTGCGCCCGCGTAACCGTTCTCGAGATCGGCCGAGACGGGGAGGTCGACGGCCGAGACGATGTCGGCGCAGTAGGCGAACATCGGCTCGGCACCCACGTCGCCGTCGGCTCGTCCCAGGGTGGCGGCGAAACCGTAACTGGTCGTGGCCAGCGCGCGGGCGCCCTGGGCCTGCATCAGGCGGGCGGAGCCGGCATCCCACGGGTTGGGCATCAGCAGCGGCGACCCGGGAACGTGCAGCTTCAGAAAGGCGCTCATGCGCGAGAATCTACGCCGCACCGGTCTGGCGGGCCAGAGTGTGGTATCGCGCGCCACCGCCGCGTCGCCGCCAGCGGCGGGCCCTAGTTCGAGTGACGACTGGTCGACAGCCACGCCGATGCCCGCAAGGTGGCGAACGTGCGCCGGGCATCCGGCCCGAAACAGGGTCAAACCCTCAGACCTCGCCCGAATCCTGGCTCCACCGGCGAGTGGCGGGAAAGGTGGTAGCGGCCGCATCCACTTCCGTTCGACGCCGATCTGCGCTCTGCGCCGCGGTGATCTCACGGGGCATTGCATTCCGCCTACCAAAGGGGGAGCACAGCCACCAGCATCGGCCGCCGCTGGGAGAACTCACCCTCCACCTAACTCGGGGCGATTCGGAACTGCCCAGTGCGGTCGTCGTGATGGCTACGTTCCACGACATCCGCCTCGCCGGCGACTCCTCGATGACTGACGCCGCGGATCTACCTCGATTCTGGCTGCCTGTACGGCATATTTGCCTAATCGGCAAATACACCGTAGGTTGAACTCGTGCCTGAACAGACCCTTCGTGATCGCAAACGCCTGCAGACCGCGCATGCGATTGCTAGGACAGCGTTCGACTTCACCCGTGACCGGGGACTGGGCGGATTCACGATCGATGAGGTCGTGACGGAGGTCGGGGTATCGCGTCGTACGTTTGCGAATTACTTCTCCTGCAAGGAGGAGGCCGTCACGTCGCTCGTTCTGGAACAGCTTCATGAAGGAATCGCGTCCATGCCGGAGGTGCCGGCGGGCACCACGCTGCTCGAGTGGGTGAAGCGTCTTGCCGCGCATCAGCTGTCCAACGGGATGCTTGGTCTTCTGCTGCAGCTCCGAGACCTCGCGGACCGGGATCCGGCCCTCCAGCCGTACCTCATGCAGGTGCATGCGGAGATCCGCCGAACCGCTCAACGCATCGTCAGCGATCGGGCCGGAAGTTCAGCTTCGAGGCTTACGTCCTACATCATCGTCGGCGCGGCGTACGGCGCGCTGAGCTCCCTCATCGAGGGATCCGTTCCCCTTCCGACGTCCTCCCCCGAGGAGTTCGTCGAGAGAGTCTTCTCTCTGCTCCGATCCGGAATCTGAGTTCCGCACACCCCGAGTGTGTGAGCGTGCGCTCACACACGAGTCCGGCCTGCCAGAAAGGTGCCGCTGCATGTCTGTTTTCCTGTACCGTCTTGGGCGGTTCTCGTATCGTCGCCCGTGGGTGTCGATCATCGCGTGGGTGCTGTTCTTGGGCGGCGTCGTCGTCCTGGCGATGACAAACGGCCTGAAAATCAGCTCCGCGATCACCGTCGACGGCACACAAAGCCAAGCCGTGATCGCGGAACTGCGATCCGAGTTCCCCGACACATCCGGCGCACAAGGCACCATCGTCTTCACCGCCCCGGCAGGCGAACGTCTCGACACCGGCAAGCAAGCCGACGCCATCCGGGCTGCGATGCGTGACATCTCCTCGAACAAGTACGTCGTTGACCGCAGTGCGGACAGTCTCGCCGCGACCACGCAATCACCCGGGAGTCAGCTCACTCCCCCTGAAGGCAGCGTGCCTCCGCAAGGTCAGGGTCAGGGTACCAAGAGTCCGCCTTCCCCCGCGGAGAAGGAGAAGATGCTCCAGGAGGCGCTCCGGCAGCAGGGAATGCTCGCACCCGGCGTTCTCGCCTCCGAGGACGGCACCGTTGCGCTCATGCAGGTCCAGTTCACGAAGCAGGTCGAGGACCTGCCCGCCGGAGTCATCGAGGACGTCGTGCAGACCGCGACGACTCACGCCGACGATGCCGGTCTCACTGCGCTGCCGACCGAGTCGATGAAGCCTCACGAGCCCCCACTCGGCGGACATGAAGTGTACGGCCTGCTGATCGCGGGACTCGTACTTATCCTTACCCTCGGCTCCCTGCGGGCGGCCGGGCTCCCCCTGGTGACCGCCGTCCTCGGAGTCGCCATCGGGCTTGGCGGCGCCTTCGCGCTATCGAATCTGGTGGAACTGACGACCGCGACGCCCGTGCTCGCCCTCATGATCGGGCTCGCCGTCGGACTGGACTACGCCCTCTTTATCGTCAACCGACAACGACACTTCATCCTCAGAGAAGGACTATCAGCCGAGGAAGCCACCGGCCGGGCAGTAGGAACAGCCGGCAGCGCAGTAGCCTTCGCTGGCCTGATCGTCATCATCGCGCTCACCGGACTCACACTGGTCGGAATCGCCTTCCTCACCACGATGGCGCTCGTCGCCGCCGCCACCGTACTCATCGCCGTCCTCATCGCACTCACCCTCCTGCCGTCGCTACTCGGCATCGTCCGCGAACGAATCCTCGGCGCCCGCGTCCGTCGCCGGGAGCAGGCGCGCAGCTTCGAACAACGGCACGGCTTCGCACACCGCTTCGCCTCCGCCGTCGTCAAGGGACGCTGGGCCGTGATCGTCGGGGTGGTCGCCCTCCTCGCCGCGGCGGCGCTCCCAATGACGCAGATGAGCCTGGGCATGTCGAACGGCTCCACGGCAAACCTCGACACGACCGAACGACAGGCCTCCGACGCCGTCACACGCGCGTTTGGCGAAGGGTACAACGCTCCCCTGATCACCGTCGTCCACGCACCAACAGGCGGACGCTTCGACACCACCGACATGCCGACCATCACCCAGGCGCTCGAACAAGACGGCACCGTGAAGACCGTGAAGCCGATGGGCGTGTCCCCGAACGGCTCTCTCGCCCTGTTCTCTGTCATCCCCACCGAAGGCCCGGACGCGGAATCCACGAAGACGCTCGTACACACCCTCCGCGAAGACACCGGCACCCTGTCCGGAGTGTCCGGAACCACCATCGGTGTCACCGGTCTGACGGCGATCAACCTCGACATCTCGGACAAGCTCGCCGGCGTCCTGCCTCTCTACCTGACGATCATCGTCGTGCTCTCGCTGCTCGTTCTCCTCGTCGTCTTCCGCTCCATACTCATCCCGATCAAAGCCACCGCAGGATTCCTCCTCACCATCGGCGCCACCTTCGGCGTCATGACGATGATCTTCCAATGGGGATGGCTCAAGGAGCTCGGCGGAATAGATACCCCCGGGCCGATCCTCAGCTTCATCCCCATCATGGTGACCGGGATCCTGTACGGCCTCGCGATGGACTACGAAATGTTCCTCGTCAGCTCCATGCGCGAAGCCCACGTCCACGGCCACGCCGGCCCACACGCTGTCGTACACGGGTTCGAACAGGCCAGCCGAGTCGTCGTCGCCGCAGCAACAATCATGGTCTCCGTATTCGCCGGATTCATCTTCAGCGACGACACCATGGTGAAACAGTTCGGCCTCGCCCTCGCCATCGGCGTCCTTATCGACGCCTTCCTCGTCCGCATGACGCTGGTCCCAGCCCTCATGGCCGTG
>CAYLMS010000121.1:0-5609 GCA_964384455.1 uncultured Microbacterium sp.
CCCCGACCACGACGGCGGCTTCACCCTGGCCGCGCTCGCACGCGCCAGGCAGCTCGCCGCGGCCGGGGTGCACGGCGGCAGCGGGCCGCTGCTGCTCACCGTCGACCCTGGCACGCCCGCCGAGCATGCCGGGCACCGTGCGGTGTTCGCAGCCCGCGATCTGGTGGCAGACGCGGCGCGCCTGCGCAACCTGTTCGACGAGGCCGCCGACCCCGCCGGTGGTGCGGCCCAGTGGCTGCGCGACGCGGCGCACGCCGGTGAGCCCGACCCGGCGCTGGACTACCGCGACGTCGGCGGCGCCGTGGTGCTGCCGGTGATCCCGGGCGACCCGGACTGGCACATCAGCAGCGCCCCGGTGGGCGTGCGCGACCGGCACGGCGGCGTCGTCGGCGTGCTCGACGGCTTCGGCGCCCTCTACCGGGCGTGGCTCGCGCATGTCGTGCGCGGCCTCGGCGGCCGACGCCCGGTGGTCGTGCTGTGCGAGTCGCGCCAGTTGGGCGAGCTGCTCGCCGGTTGGGACCACCCCGAGGTGCGGCTCATCCACATGATCCATACGATCCATCTCGAGCCGCCGTTCGACGCGGATGCCCCGGTCAACGCGCTGTGGGCGCGCTGGTTCAGCGTGGCCGAGAGGTTCGACGCGGTGCTGTGGCCCACCGCCGCCCAGCGCGACGACGCGGTGGCGCGCTTCGGCGATGCCGGCGTGCACCTCGTGGTGCCGCACGCCGTCACGGCGGCGGCATGCGTCGTGCCTTCCTCTGCTCGCACCCCGGGACGCGTGGTGATGCTCAACCGGCTCGCACCGGGCAAGCGCATCGACCACGCCGTGCGCGCCTTCGCGGCGGTGGTGGCGGCGGTGCCACACGCCAGGCTCGACGTCTACGGCGCGGGAGGCGAGCACGACCGGCTGCAGCGGCTGATCGATGAGCGCGGCCTGGGCGCGCACGTCGTGCTGCGCGGGGCGACGGATGCCCCCGGCCCCGTGCTCGACGACGCACTGGTGCTGCTGTCGACCTCGGCCTACGAGGGCCAGGGCCTCGCGATCGCCGAGGCGCTCGCGCACGGCACGCCGGTGGTGGCGTACGACGTGCGCTACGGACCGCGCGATGCGCTGGGGTCGGGGGGCGGCATCCTCGTGCCCGACGGCGACGAGCCCGCCCTGGCCGACGCGCTGATCGGTGTGCTCGCCGACCCCGAGCGCCACGCGCGGCTCGCCCGCGAGGCGATCGCCGCCGCACGTCGCACCGATCCCGCGTGCGTCATGCGCGCGCTGGCGGCCGCGGCGACCGACGTGCTGGCGCGACCGTCACGTCGGCGCCCCGCCACGCAGGCGCTGCACGGCCCGGCGTAGCCGCGCGCGCTCAGTTCGATCGCGCGATGGCGATGATCCGCAGGATCTCGATGTAGAGCCAGACCACGGTGACCATGATGCCGAAGCCGCCGAGCCAGCCGAACTCGCGGGCGGCGCCGTTGCGCACGCCCTGCTGGATCATGTCGAAGTCGAGCACCAGCGAGTAGGCGGCCATGATCACGACCAGCACCCCGATAATGAGGCCGAGCGGGATGCCGGCGACCTTCATGCTGTACAGGCCGAACATACCGCCGGCCATCGGCACGTGGAACAGCATCAGCATCACGTTCAGCAGCGCGAACACCAGGTAGCCGATCATCGCGATCATGAAGATCTTCGTGGCCCGGGCGGAGGCTCGCACCTTGCCGCTGGCGAACAGGGCGAGCGTGACGCCGACCACTGCGAGGGTCGCCAGCGTCGCCTGCATCACGATGCCGGGGAACAGGTGCTCGAAGAACGCCGAGATGCCGCCGACGAACAGGCCCTCGAACGCCGCATACGCGAAGATCAGCGGCGCCTTCACGGACTTCCGCGAGGTGAACGAGACGATCATGGCCAGCACGAAGCCGCCGATCATGCCGATCAGCCACGGCAGCATGCTCGGTTGCGGATGTGTCGCGGTGACCGGCGCCATCGTCCAGATCCAGCCGACCACGGCCGTCACCAGCAGCACCGCGAACAGCGCGAGGGTCTTGTAGACGGTGTCCTCCACCGTCATGCGGCCGGTCTGGATCGCGCCGGCCGGCGGCGCGGCGAACGCGCCCTCGAGCTGCGCGTCGACGGCGGTCGCCGCGGCGGGCGCCGGCGCGGTCGTTGTCGCGACGGCCCTGCCGCCGCGGTCCTGGAAGGCGGGGTTGTTGAAGGCGGGGTTGGCCGAGGCCATGCTGCTCACACTCCGTAGGTCTGCGGGCTGTGCTCCCACGATAGTCGAAGCGGGCGACAGCCGACGGGCCGCACGCTGTGAGAGAGCCCTGCGAAGTCTTAGCCTGAAGGCGTGCCGCCCCCGCTCGTGATCGCCCACCGCGGTGCGTCGGGGTACCGTCCCGAGCACACCCGCGCCGCCTACGAACTGGCGATCGCGATGGGCGCGGATGCCGTCGAGCCCGATGTCGTCGTGTCGGCCGACGGCGTGCTCGTCGTACGGCACGAGAACGAGATCGGCGGCACGACCGACATCGCCGGTCGCCCCGAGTTCGCCGCTCGCCGCACGGTGCGCCGGATCGACGGCGCCGCGGTGCGCGGCTGGTTCGCCGAGGACTTCAGCTGGGCGGAACTGGCGCGACTGCGCTGCCGGGAGCGGCTGCCCACCCTGCGCCCAGGCAGCGCCGCCCACGACGGCGCCGAGCCGATGCTGCGGCTGCGCGACCTGCTCGAGCTGGTTGGTGCGGCCGGCCGCCGGGTGGGCGTGGTGCTCGAGCTCAAGCACGCCACGCACGTCGCGGGGCTCGGGTTCGACCTCGCCGCCCTCGTCGAGGCGCAGCTGCGCGCCGCCGGCTGGTGGGATGCCGCCGCACCGCTGGTGATCGAGTCGTTCGAGCCGACCGTGCTCGAGCAGTTGCGCGTCCGCGGGCTGCCCTCCCCGCGGGTGCTGCTGCTGGAGGCAGAGGGCACGCCGTTCGACCTCGCCACCGCGCAGGGGCGCGCGGCGCCGGGGTATCTCGAGCTGCTCACCGACGAGGGCCTCGACCGGCTTGCGGCATCGGTCGACGGCATCAGCGTCGACAAGCGGATCATCCTCGGCACCCACCGCCCGCCGGCGCGATCGGTGACAGCGGCAGCGCACGAACGCGGACTGCGCGTGTACACGTGGACGTGCCGGCCGGAGAACGCCTTCCTCGCCGCGCGCTTCCGCGGGCGGGGAGGGCAGGCCGCCTTCGGCGACTACCGGCGCGAGTGGGCCGAACTGCGTGCTTCCGGCGTCGACGGCGTGTTCGTGGATCACCCCGACCTCGGTGCGGCGTGCTTTCGTGAGGGCGCCGCACAATCTCCCAGAATGCTGTGAGCGGCAGATGCGATCCATGAGCAACGGGTAGCATGAACGACGTGTTCACCTCCTGGCTCGACATTCTGCGAGCCCTGCTCGGCCTCGGCCGGCACCGCCACCACCGCTGACGCGCTCACGCCTCGGGCCGCTCCGACCGCCGGTACTGCCGGTTGCGCAGCAGCAACACGACCGCGGCCAACGCGGCGGCAGTGACCGACGCGACCAGCACCGCCAGCTTCGCACTCTCGCGATGCACCGATCCGGGCGCGAAGCTCAGGTCGGCCACCAGCAGCGACACGGTGAAGCCGATGCCGGCGAGCATCCCGACGCCCGCGAGGTCGATCCAGCGCACGGCGGGGTCGAGTCGGGCGCGGGTGGCGGCCGTGATCGCGCGGGTGGACAGCAGGATGCCGGCCGGCTTGCCGACGACGAGTCCCGCGATCACCGCCCAGGCGACCGGATCGGCGGCGACCGCGGCCAGCCCAGCGCTGCCGCCGACGCTCACGCCCGCGGCGAAGAAGGCGAACACGGGCACGGCGACCCCCGTGGACAGTGGCCGGAAGCGGTGCTCGAACACCTCGGCAAGCCCGGTGGCCTCCCCGCTGGCGCGCTGCCCGCGAGGCGGACGCACCGGTACGGTGAGCGCGAGCGCGACGCCCGCGATGGTGGGGTGCACGCCGGAGGCATGCACGAGCACCCAGGCGAGCACGCCGATCGGCAGCAGCACCAGCCAGGCGGCCGCCGGAGTGAGCCGGAAGAACCGCTGGTAGCGCCGGGCGACGAGGCCGTACAACGCGATCACCGCGACGGCACCGCCGAGCGCGGCGAGGTCGATCGCGGTGGTGTAGAACACCCCGATGATGACGATCGCGATCAGATCGTCGACCACCGCCAGGGTGAGCAGGAAGATCCGCAGCGGTGCGGGCAGGTGCGAGCCGACCAGCGCGAGCACGGCGACCGCGAAGGCGATGTCGGTGGCGGTGGGGGTGGCCCAGCCGATGCGCAGCTCCGGGTGCGACCACACCACGGCGAGGTAGATGAGCGCGGGCACCACCACCCCGCCGCACGCGGCCACCACCGGCACGATCGCCGTGCGCAGATCGCGCAGGTCTCCGCTGACCGCCTCGCGCTTGAGTTCGAGCCCGACGAGGAAGAAGAACACCGCCAGCAGCCCGTCGGCGGCCCAGTCGCCGAGCGTGAGCTGCAGGTGCCACGGGGCGTAGCCGACGGGCAGGTCGCGCAGCGCGAAGTAGCTGGGCGCGAACGGCGAATTCGCCCACACCAGCGCGATCACCGCCATGCCCACCAGCAGCGCGCCGCCCACCGCCTCGGTGCGCAGCAGTGCGCTGACGCGGCGCAGTTCGGCGCGGGGCACGCGCGCGGGGAAGCTCGGGCGGCGGTGCTCGGGCGACGGCGTCACGGGCTGACCTGTTCTGTGCGCGGCGGATGGCGTCGACCAGGCTTCCCGACACACCGCGACCAGGCTACTCCGCCGCGCAGCGCGCACGCGGCGTCGGCGAGAATCGTTGCATGACCGCTCACCCACGTGCCGTGACGGCGGCGGCGGCGCTGGTCGGTCTCGTGGCGGCCGTGGTCGCTGCGATCGGGTCGTGGGTCCCCTCGCTGTGGGGCGACGAGGCGGCCAGTGTGCTGTCGGCGCTGAGGCCGCTGGCGACCCTCGGCCCGATGCTGCTGCACGTCGACGCCGTGCACGGCCTCTACTACGCCGGGCTGCACGGCTGGGTGGAGCTGTTCGGGGCGAGCCCGTTCGCCGTGCGGCTGCCCTCGGCCCTGGCGGCAGGGGCGACCGCGGCCGCCGTGGTCTGGATCGGCGCCCGCGCCGTGTCGCTGCGACTGGGCATCGGGGCGGGGCTGGTGTGCGCCATCCTGCCGCGGCTCACCTATGCGGGGGCCGAGGCGCGGTCGTCGGCCATCGCCGCCGCGCTCGCCGCGGTGCTGTGCGCGGTCGTCGTGGAGATCGTGCTGCGCCGCCGTGCGCGCATGCGGTGGTGGATCGCCTATGCCGCGGTGCTGGCGGTGGGCACCTGGATGTTCCTGTACTTCGCCCTGATGGCGCTCGCCGTGGGCGCCGCGCTGGCGATCACGCCGTCGTGGCGTCGCGAGCTGCGCCGCTGGCTGATCGCCTCGGCGGCGGCGGCGTTCGCCGCCGCGCCGCTGGTCGCGGTGGCGGCGACCGAGGCGGGGCAGATCGGCTTCCTCGCCGGGCAGGATGTCGTCACCTGGCCCAACGTCATCGTGCCCACGTGGTTGCGC
>CAYLMS010000122.1:0-5574 GCA_964384455.1 uncultured Microbacterium sp.
GACGCTCGGCCACCTCGGGATCGAGGTTGTTCATCAGCATCCGCTTGGCGGCCTCGGCGCCCCAGCTCTTGGCGGTGCGCTCGGCGCCGCGCGGTGCGCGCACGGTGCGCGTGCTCGACTCGGTCATGCTCATGCCTTTCAGTCGGATTCGGTGGATGCCGCGAACGCGGCGGCGGCGACGGCGCCGGAGTTCACCAGCGCGCTGACGGCCTCGATGTCGGGGCTGACGAAGTGGTCGGGGCCGGGGCCGGCGGCCACGGTGCGCACGAGGTCGCGGGCGGCGCCGGTGGCGGGGCCGGGCCGCAGCGGCGCGCGCAGGTCGAGCGCCCGCGAGCCGGTGATCAGCTCGATGGCGAGCACGCGCGCGAGCCCGTCGACGGCGCGGCGCAGCTTGCGCGCGGCCGCCCAGCCCATCGACACGTGGTCCTCCTGCATCGCCGACGACGGGATCGAATCGACCGACGCCGGCACGGCGAGCCGCTTGAGCTCGGAGACGATGCCGGCTGCGGCGTACTGCGCGATCATGAGGCCGCTGTCCACGCCGACCTCGTCGGCGAGGAAGGGGGGCAGCCCGTGGTTGCGGGCCGGATCGAGCGCCCGGTCGGTGCGCCGCTCCGAGATCGAGGCGACGTCGGCGGCGGCGATCGCGAGGAAGTCGAGCACATAGGCCACCGGTGCGCCGTGGAAGTTGCCGTTCGACTCCACCCGGCCGTCGATCGTGATCACAGGGTTGTCGACGGTGGCGGCCAGCTCGCGATCGGCGATCAAGGCGGCGTGGGCCACGGTGTCGCGCGCGGCGCCGTGCACCTGCGGCGTGCAGCGCAGCGAGTAGGCGTCCTGCACGCGACCGTCTTCGGGCCCCTTGTGGCTCGCGACCATCGGCGAGGCGCCGAGGAATGCTCGCAGATGCGCGGCCGAGTCGGCTTGGCCGAGCTGCGGACGCAGCGCCATCAGATCGGCCGCGAACACCGCGTCGGTGCCCAGCTGGCTCTCGATCGACATCGCGGCGGCCACGTCGGCGGTGTCGAGCAGCATCCGCAGGTCGGCGAGCGCGAGCAGCAGCATCCCGAGCATGCCGTCGGTGCCGTTGATCAGCGCCAGCCCCTCCTTCTCGCGCAGTTGCAGCGGGGCGATGGATGCCGCGGCCAGCGCCTCGGCGGCGGGCATCGGCGCGCCGCCGGCGACCCGCACCTCGCCTTCGCCCATCGCGGCGAGCGCGACGTGCGAGAGCGGCGCGAGGTCGCCCGAGCAGCCGAGCGAGCCGTACTCGCGCACGATCGGGCTGATGCGCGCGTTGAGCATCGCGGCGTAGGTCTGCACGACCGCTTCGCGCACCCCGGTGCGGCCCGAGGCGAGGGTCTGCAGCCGCAGCAGCGCCAGGGCGCGCACGACCTCCTCCTCGACCTCGGCGCCCGTGCCGGCGGCGTGCGAGCGGATGAGGCTCGCCTGCAGTTGCATCCGTCGCTCCGGCGCGATGAACGTGGTGGCCAGCGCCCCGAAGCCGGTGGAGATGCCGTAGTGCGGCACCGGGTCGTCGGCGAGGCCCTCGACCAGCGCCCGTGAAGCGGCGACGCGGACCAGCGCGTCGGGGTGGATCTCGACCCGCGCTCCGTGGCGGGCGACGGCGACGACCTCCGCTGGCAGCAGCGGCGCGGCGCCGACGGTGACGAGGGGGGCGACGGGGAAGGTGCTGGCCATGTCACGATTCCACACCTCCAGGGGCCGCGGGGCCAGGCGGGTGTGGCATACTGTGTCTGACATGACAGACTCGACCCGCCCTCAGGTGCCCGCCGCCGACCAGACGCTGCGGGTGCTGGCCTACCTCGCGCGGCAGCGCGGACCGGTAGCGGCGCGCACGATCGCCGACCAGCTCGGCGTGCCGCGATCCACGGTGTACTTCCTGCTAGGCACGCTCGAGGAGCACCGGTTCGTGGTGCACCTGCCGGCCGAGCGGCGGTGGGGACTCGGCACCGCTGCGTTCGAGCTGGGCGGCGGCTATGCCAGGCAGGACCCGCTCACCCGGGTGGGCCGGCCGATCATGGCCGCGCTCGCCGACCGCACCGAGGAGAGCACGCACCTGGCGCTGATGACCGGACGCGATGTGCTCTACATCGTCGAGGAGCGCGCGCCGCGGCGCCCTGCGCTGATCACCGACGTCGGCGTGCGGCTGCCCGCGCATCTCACCGCGACCGGGCGCGCCATGCTCGCCGCGCTGCCGCGCGAGCAGGTGCGGGCGCTGTATCCGGATGCCTCCGCCTTCGCCGATCGCACCGGGCGCGGGCCGACCGGCCCCGCGCAGCTGCGCGAACTGCTGCGGCGCGTGCGCGCTGCAGGTCACGCCACCGAGGACGGCGAGGTCACCCTGGGGTTCCGCTCGGTCGGCGTCGCCGTGCGCGATCACTCAGGCTGGCCGGTCGCCGCGATCGCGGTGACCTGGCCGGCGGAGGCCGAGCGCGAAGCCGACGCCCTGGCAGCGCTCGCGCAGGCGGCAGCCGGCGAACTGGAGCGGCTGCTGTACGGCGGCGCCACCCGGCGCTGATTCCACCCGGGTGGAGCGTGCGACGCTGCAAGGATGGCGCCCCGCAGTCCGTCGCTGCGGCACGGTGGTCGTCGCGGTTTCCCGGCGGCTGCTGCGACCGCGCCACTGCGGTGCCTGTCGACCCGCATGGCCTGTTGCGCCGTCACGCCGACGTGGCATCCGCTGACTGAGCGGACGTCGCGTCAATCGACCCGCGTGACCGCGCCGGCCGTCAGCCTCACCAGTTCGTCGAAGCTCAGCGGGAAGACGGTGTGCGGCGTGCCGCCGGCCGCCCACAGCTCGGGATAGTGCGCCAGTGCCTCGTCGATGATCGTGTCGAGCGGCGCGGGGTGCCCCGTGGGGGCCACGCCGCCGATCGCCTGTCCGGTCGCCTCGCGCACCTGCTCGGGACTGGCCCGCGCGATACGGCCGCGGCCGAGCCGCGCTGCGAGCGCGCTCGTGTCCACGCGGTGCGCGCCGCTGGTCATCACCAGCAGGGCAGCACCGTCGCACATGAACACCAGACTGTTCGCGATAGCGCCGACCTCGACCCCGAGCGCCGCCGCCGCCAGCGGTGCGGTGGAGGCGGCATCCGGGAGCACGACGATCTCGCCCTTGATCCCGGCCGCGCGTAGCGCGTCGTGGACCAGCCGGCTCCGGGTGGGCAGCTGCTCGCTCATCGGGCCAGCCTAGGGCAGGCCACGCGCCGGCTCGGCTCGACTGCCGGACCGGCTCGCACCCGTGCCGGACCGACTCGCATCCGTGTCGTTCGGCTCGCAGGACAACTGCGCACCCCGCCCCGACTACGGCCCCCGGCGCCCGGATCTCCTGCGACACGAACGAGTCAAAGCCTCAGCGGCCGCGGCGCGCACCGAGGTGGCCGCGAATCGCCGCGAGCACACGTTCGGGGTGCCACAGGATGTCCTCCGCGATCGGGCGGTAGGTCGTGTACCCCAGCGCGGCGGCCGCCTGATCCCGGCGCAGATCGCGACGGCGCTCCTCCCATGAGCCGTGGTGCTCGCGGCTGTCGCATTCGACGATGAGCCACCCGTCGATCAGCAGGTCGACCCGGCCGACGCCGTCGATGCGCACCTGCAGTTCGATGTGGCACCCGAGTCGCACAAGCAGCAGTCGCACGAGAGTCTCCGTCCCCGACTCGGCACGCGGGTCGAGGCGCCGACGCAGCCGTTGGAAGCGCCGCGGCAGCCGGCGGAAGACTTCGGCGATGTCGGCGTCGTCGACAAGGCCGAGGCGGCACGCCGAGTCGAGCGTCGCGACGGCCGCGTGGTCGGATTGGCAGTGCACGGCACACACGAGCGCCTCGAGCAGGGTCGTTGAGACCTCGCCGGGTTCGGGCGTCTCGGCACCCCCGTCAACGGCCCAATGGACGATCGTCGCGCGCGCGGGGTGTCGCAGGCGCGACTGATGCCGCATCACCTGGACGTGCAGCGCCGCGCTGTCATGCACGAACACGCCCCAGCGAGACAGCTCGGATACGCACGTCAGGCGCCCGCCGACGGCGCAGGCGGCCACACAGTCGGCGTCGGTCTCGGGCAGGAGGTAGACATCCTGCCTGGCGCGCAGCAGCGTGCCCGAGCGCACCGCAGTCGTGAGCGCCCGCGCGCTCCACCCGGCGGCGATCAATTCTCGCCTGGACCGTGAGGTCCAGCGCCGCGGCACGGGCAGGCTCCGTCGCCGCAGCTGGTCGACATAGGCGGCCGGGATGTCACCCGCGTCGCGGAAAGGGTCGGAGAGCACACCTCACACTGCGCGGCACAGCCCGGCCGACGGGGGCAAGCATGCAGAACTGTGGATCAACGCGGACGACCGTGTGCTGTGGAGAGCCGCACGGTGCGTGGGTGCGGCACGCGGCCAGGGGTGGCAGCTGCCCGAGCCGTTCGCGCCGCAGGATACATCGCGTCCGCGCAGGCGCGCACGGGGCTCCAGACCAGAATCTCCTGCGACCCGAACACCCCCAGCTCTGCAACCGGGCGGCGAGACGCGCGCCACCCGGGAAGCACGCGCACCGAACACGCGGGCCCAGGCCGACGCGCGCCATTCGACAATGGCGCGCATATCGCACAGTAAAACTCATTCGATCAGCACACTCTTGAGCACTTCGATCAATGATGAGCACTGCACTTGAACAGTCCGCTGCGCCGCGGTTCAATGGGAATACTGCCCACGAGGCCCCCTGGAAGAGGATGCAATGACGCACCGCCTGCCCCTGCCCGAGTTCCTGCACGAGCGCGTGGAGGTGGTCACGGGCCGACGCAGCGGGCTGTGCATCACTGTCGCCCTGCATTCGTCCGCCCTGGGCTCGGCCCTCGGCGGCGCCCGGCTGTGGACCTACCCGCACTGGTCCGACGCCCTCGGCGACGCCCTGCGCCTCTCGGCCGCGATGACGCTCAAGAACGCGGCGGCGGGTCTGGATGCCGGCGGCGGCAAATCCGTCATCTGCCTGCCGGAGGGCACCGTGCTCGACGCCACGCGTCGACGCGCCGCGTTCCTCGACCTCGGCGACGCCGTCGAGTCGCTCGGCGGCCTGTACCGCACGGCGGAGGATGTCGGCTCCACCACCGATGACATGCTCACCGTGAGCGAGCGCACCACCCACGTGGTCGGCCTGCCCGATGCCGTGGGCGGCTCGGGCGAGCCGGCCGGACCGACCAGCCTCGGCGTCTACGAGGCGCTGCGCGCCACACTCGAGCGCATCACCGGCAGCACCGACGTGCGCGATCGGCGCATCACGATCTCGGGGCTCGGCCAAGTGGGCAGCCGGCTCGCCGTGCGGCTGCAGTCCGAGGGCGCCGTGCTCACGGTCACCGACGTCAACCCCGACAAGCGCGCGCTCGCCGCCGATCTCGGCGCCGACTGGGTGACGCCGGGCACCGAGCACCTCGTGCCGGCCGACGTGTTCGTGCCGGCAGGCCTCGGCGGACTGCTCGACGACGACACGATCGACGCCCTCGCGGCCGCCGCCGTGTGCGGTCCGGCGAACAACCCGCTCGCGGAGCGCTCGGGGGCGGCGCGGCTGGCCGCGCGCGGCATCCTCT
>CAYLMS010000123.1:0-5555 GCA_964384455.1 uncultured Microbacterium sp.
GGGCGGGGGCGTGCGGCGGGGGCGCGGGGGTGGGGAGAAACACGGTGGGGGGGACCGGCGGGGGGGGCGGCGGCGGGGGGGGGGGGGGGGCGGGGGTGGGTGTGGTCTCTCCGGCTAGCGCGGGGGCGGCCGTCGACGCGAGCGCGGCCGTCGGCGCGGGCGCTCCCGGTGAAGCGACGGCGGTCGTCGACGCGGGCGCTCCCGGTCGCGGCAGACCGCGACGGATGCTTCGAGCCGGAGCCTCCACGCCGGGCCCTGCCGCTGCCGCGGCATCCGCCCTGGCTTCAGCTTCGGCCACAGTTGCCTGCAAAGGCTGCTGAGCTTTCTGTGGCCTTTGCAGAAAGGCGTCGCCAATCTGTGCAGCGGGCGCGGGCGCGGCGGCGGTCGCGGGGGGCCACGGCTCGCCGCCGGGCGTGCGGGGCAGGCCCCGGCGCGAGCCCACGGTCGCGGCGGGTGGGGCCGAGACGGCGGCCGGCGTGTTGACTTCGGCCGCATCAAGCGGTGCCGGCGTGCCGGCATCCGGCGCTGACACCGGTGCGCCGCCGCTGACCGCGGCATCCGTCGCAACGACGGCCGCGGCATCCACCCGCACATCGGGTTCGGCCACGGTTCGCTGCAAAGGCTCCTGATCTTTCTGTGGCCCTTGCAGAAGGGTGTCGCCAATCTGTGAAAGCGGGGGCCAGGGCTCGCCGCCGGGCGTGCGGGGCAGGCCGCGGCGCACGGTACCGCCGGAGGTGGTCATGTCGCGTTACGCCTTCTTCGCTTCGAGCGCGGCGATCAACTGCGGCACCACCGCGAACAGGTCGCCAACCACGCCGAAGTCGGCGACCGCGAAGATCGGAGCGTCCGCATCCTTGTTGATCGCCACGATCGTCTTGGCCGTCTGCATGCCCGCGCGGTGCTGGATGGCGCCGCTGATGCCGATCGCGATGTACAGCTGCGGCGACACCGACACACCGGTCTGCCCCACCTGGTACGACTGCGGCACGTAGCCCGCGTCCACCGCCGCACGCGAGGCGCCCACGGCCGCGCCGAGCACGTCGGCCAGCTGCTCCACGAGCGCGAACTTCTCGGCCGAGCCGAGGCCGCGTCCGCCCGAGACCACCTTCGCCGCACCGCGCAGCTCGGGGCGCGAGCTCGTCGCCTGCGCCGCATCGACAGCCCCGACGGATGCTGCGGGCCTGCCCGAAGGCGTCACCTCCAGCGTCACGACCTCGGGCGAGGCGACGGCCGCGGCGCGGGCATCCACCGCGCCTTGCCGCACGGTGATGACCGCCGGTCCGAACGTCACCGCGGAGTCGGCGTTGTACGCCCCGCCGTACACCGAGTGGTGCGCCACGATCCCCTCGGCATCGCGCGAGACGCCGACCGCGTCGACGGCCAATCCCGCCCGGGCCCGCGCCGCGAAGCGGCCAGCGACCTCGCGACCCTCGACCGAGTGCGAGATCAGCACCGCGTCGGGTCGCACCAGTTCGACCGCCGCCGCGAGCGCGTCCACGGCAGGGACGGTGAGTCCAGCACCGGGCTCGGCCACCAGCACGGTCGCGGCACCGAGTGCGGCAGCATCCGCCGCGCCGGCCGCGTCGCCGACGATCAGAGCCACCGGGGTGCCCACCTGTGCGGCGGCGCCGAGCAGTCCGGCCGCAGATCCGGCCACGCCGCCCGAGGGCGTGACGTCGAGCAGCACCAGAATCGCGTCTGCAGCGAACTCAGCCATGTCCCGCCCTCTCACGCCAGCCGGTGCTGGATCAGGTACTGCGCCAGCTGCTCGCCCGCGTCGCCGGAGTCGGTGATGGTCACACCCGCGGCGCGCGGCGGCCGCTCGCTGACGGCGATCATGATCGAGCGGGCGGCCTGCGGGTCGTCGGGGTCGACGCCGAGGTCGTCGAGCGAGACCGTGTCGAACGGCTTCTTCTTCGCCGCCATGATGCCCTTGAAGTTGGGGAATCGGGCGTCGGGCAGCCGCTCGGTGATGGAGATCACCGCGGGCAGGGATGCCGTCACCGGCGCCGTGCCGGCGTCCGAGGTGCGCACGCCCGACACCTCGCCGTCGGCGATGGTCACGCTCTCGAGGTTCGTCGCCGCGGGCACCCCGAGCAGCTCGGCGAGCATGGCCGGCAGCACTCCACCGGAGCCGTCGGTGGAGGCGTTGCCCGCGACGACCAGATCGAATCCCGCGCGCGCCACGGCAGCGGCGAGCACCTCGGCAGTGAGGCCGAGATCGGCGCCGCGCAGTCGTTCGTCGACCACCTGCAGCGCCGTCGACGCACCCATCGCCAACGCCTTGCGCAGGGTGGTCGCCGCCGACTCCGGCGCCATCGACACGACCGTCACCTCGGTGCCCGGATGCGCGTCGGCATGTGCGAGCGCGACCTCCAGCGCGCGCTCCCCGATCTCGTCGAGCACCGATTCGCTCGCAGCGCGATCGGCGAGCCCCGTCTCCAGGCTCAGCTTGCGGTCCCCGTACGTGTCGGGAACGTCCTTGACCAGAACCACGATCTTCACCGTCACTCCTTCGCCGTGTCGAGTCTATGCGGCGCGGCGCCACAGCCCTGCCCGCATGACGAAACCCACTAGCGTGGAAGCCGGCGAAGGGAGCGTGCTGTGGCACAGCCCAAACGCCTGCCCGTCGACCCGATCGCCGAGGCGAAGCGGCAGTGGATCGACCACGGCTGGACGGATGCCGCCGGCGGCATGACCCTGGTCACGTCGATCATGCGCGCGCAGCAGTTGATGCTCGCCCGCGTCGAGGCCGCGCTGAAGCCGTTCGGGCTCACCTTCGCGCGCTACGAACTGCTCACGCTGCTGAGCTTCAGCCGGGAGGGACGGATGCCGATGGCCTCGGCATCCGCGCGTCTGCAGGTGCATCCCACCAGCGTGACCAACACGGTCGACCGGCTCGAGGCGGGCGGGCATGTGCGGCGCGAGCCGCACCCCACCGACGGGCGCGGGGTGCTCGTCGTGCTCACCGCCAGCGGGCGCGCGCTCTCGGCGCGGGCCACGGCCGCCCTCAACGCCGACGTCTTCAAGCGGCCGGGCCTGTCGGCGGCCGACGTGGACGACCTGGTGCGGTTGCTGGCGCGGCTGCGCCGCGATGCGGGCGACTTCGACGATCCGCGGCCGGCACCCGAACCGTTGTAGGCCGCGGCCCGAGGCATCCGTCGGCAGCCGCCCGCGACCCCGCCGCATCCACCCGCACGCGACCCCGCGCCCGCGGGCGATGGCGCCACTTCCCTCACCTGGCGCCGGCAAGTCGTGTGCGCCATCGCAGAAAGGTGTCGCCAATCTGTGACGGGGAGGGGAGGGGAGGGACGGGCAGGTGGGCAAGGGGGGTCAGCGGTGGGTGAAGCGCGGGGGGCGCTTCTCGCGGAACGCGGCCATGCCCTCCTTCTGGTCGTGCGTGTCGAACAGAGCCGCGAACGCGCGCGACTCGACGCGCAGGCCGTCGGCCAGGGTCGTCTCGAGCGCCCCGTCGAGCGCGGCCTTGGCCGCGTACACGCTCGGCAGCGACTTGGCGGCGATCGCCTCGGCGACCTCGGACGCCTCGGCCAGCAGCCGGTCGGCGGGCACGACGCGCGACACCAGCCCCGCCCGCTCGGCCTCCGCGGCATCCATCATGCGCCCGGTGAGCACGAGGTCGGCCGCCTTGTAGTAGCCGACAGCGCGCACGAGCCGCTGCGAGCCGCCCATGCCGGGGATGACGCCCAGGGTGATCTCGGGCTGACCGAAGCGCGCGGTGTCGGCGGCCAGGATCACGTCGCACATCATCGCCAGCTCGCATCCGCCACCCAGCGCATAGCCCGCCACCGCCGCGATCACCGGAGTGCGCACCGCGGCGAAGACCTCCCACCCGCCGAAGTGCGAGCCCTCGGCCATCTCGAGCCCGGTCTTCGACTCCATCTCTTTGATGTCGGCGCCGGCCGCGAACGCGCGTTCCGAGCCGGTGACGACGATCGCACCGATGCCGGGGTCGGCGTCGAACGCGGTCGCGGCGGCCACGACCTCGCGCATCACCTGCGAATTGAGCGCATTGAGCGCCTCGGGTCGGTGCAGGGTGATCCAGCCCACGCGCCCGCGCGTGTCGACGAGGATCGTGTCGTACGAGGTCATGGCGTCTCCACAGCTAGGGCCCCGGCCGGGCGGCACGTGGGCGAGGTGTCGAATGCGGGCGGCTCAGCCCGCGCCGCCGGCATCCCGGATGGTGGTGATGATGCCGCTGAAGTCGCGCCCCGCGCCGTCGCCTGCCGCGTAGTCGGCGTAGATGCGCTGCGCATGCCGGCCGAGCGCGGCCTCCGTGCCGGTGAGCTCGATCGCCTGCAGCGCGAGCCCCAGGTCCTTCGCCATCAGCGCGCCGGCGAACCCGGGCCGGTAGTCGCGGTTGGCGGGGCTGGTGGGCACGGGCCCCGGCACCGGGCAGTTGGTCGTGAGCGCCCAGCACTGCCCCGAGGCGTTCGATGCCACGTCGTAGAGCGCCTGGTGCGACAGCCCCAGCCGCTCGCCCAGCACGAACGCCTCGGCGACGGCGATCTGCGACACGGCGAGGATCATGTTGTTGCAGACCTTCGCCGCCTGACCCAGGCCCGCCCCGCCGCAGTGCACGATGCGCTTGCCCATCGCCGCCAACAGCGGCTGCACGGCCTCGAAGTCGGCGTCGCTGCCGCCGACCATGAACGCCAGCGTCGCGTTCTCGGCGCCGACCACGCCGCCCGACACCGGCGCGTCGACCGAGCGATGACCGGATGCCTCGGCCAGCGCATGCGCCGCGCGCGCCTCATCGACGGCGATCGTGGACGAGTCGACGAACAGCGTGCCCGCCGGCGCGGCGGCCAGCAGCCCGGGCCGCCCGTCGGTGCCGCGGTAGGCGTCGAGCACCTGAGCGCCCGATTGGAACATGGTCAGCACGACATCGGCGCCGGCGGCGGCATCCGTGCCCGCATCGACGACCACGAGCCCCGCCTCGCGGGCCGCGTCGCGCGCGCCGGCGAACACGTCGAAGCCGACCACCTCATGCCCGGCGGCGGCGAGGTTGCGGGCCATCGGCAGCCCCATGTGGCCGAGCCCCAGGAAAGCGATTCTCATCACGGACCTTCTCTCAGTGCGCCGCATGCAGCAGGTCGCGGCCGATGATCACACGCATGATCTCGTTCGTGCCCTCGAGGATCTGGTGCACGCGCAGGTCGCGCACGACCTTCTCGATGCCGTACTCGTGAAGGTACCCGTATCCGCCGTGCAGCTGCAGGGCCTCGTTGGCCACGCGGAAGCCGGCGTCGGTGGCGAAGCGCTTGGCCATCGCGCACTGGGTGGGAGCGTCCGGCGCCTTCGCGTCGAGCGCGGTCGCCGCGTCGCGCACGAGCGCCCGCGCCGCCTGCAGCTCGGTGGCCATGTCGGCGAGCGTGAACACCACCGACTGCCGCTCGGCCAGCGGCTCGCCGAATGTGAAGCGCTCGTGCACATAGCGCACGGCCTTGTCCAGCGCCCACTGCGCGCCGCCGAGCGAGCAGGCGGCGATGTTCAGTCGCCCGCCGTTGAGGCCGTTCATCGCGATCTTGAAGCCC
>CAYLMS010000124.1:0-5480 GCA_964384455.1 uncultured Microbacterium sp.
CGAGCTGAGCCAGGCCGCGAACGTCACCACCGGACAGATCTACTCGCAGGTGATCGCGCGCGAGCGGCGCGGCGAGTACCTCGGCGACACCGTGCAGGTGATCCCGCACATCACCGACGAGATCAAGCGACGGATGCGGCTGCAGGCGGGGGAGAGTCCTCGCCCCGACGTGATCATCACCGAGATCGGCGGCACCGTCGGCGACATCGAGTCGCAGCCGTTCATCGAGGCGGCCCGTCAGATCAGGCACGAGCTGGGACGGGCCAACGTGTTCTTCGTGCACGTGTCGCTGGTGCCGTTCATGGGCGCCTCGGGCGAGCAGAAGACCAAGCCCACGCAGCACTCGGTGGCGGCGCTGCGTTCCATCGGCATCCAGCCCGACGCGCTCGTGCTGCGCAGCGACCGTCCGGTGACCGACTCCAACAAGCGCAAGATCGCACTGATGTGCGATGTCGACGAGGCCGCGGTGGTCAACGCCGTCGACGTGCCGAGCATCTACGACATCCCCACCATGCTCAACGCACAGGGCCTCGACGAGTACATCGTGCGCACCCTCTCGCTGGCGGCCGGCGACGTGGACTGGTCGCGCTGGAACCGGGTGCTGCAGGCCGTGCACAACCCGAAGCACGAGGTGACCGTCGGGCTGGTGGGCAAGTACATCGATCTGCCCGATGCCTATCTCAGCGTCACCGAGGCGCTCAAGGCCGGCGGATTCGCGCACGAGACGCAGGTGCGCATCCGCTGGGTGCCGTCGGACGAGTGCGAGACGCCGGAGGGCGCGGCCCGCGCGCTCGGCGACCTCGACGGCATCGTCGTGCCCGGCGGCTTCGGCATCCGCGGCATCGAGGGCAAGCTGGGGGCGCTGCGCTTCGCGCGCGAGCAGGGCATCCCGACCCTCGGGCTGTGCCTCGGCCTGCAGTGCATGGTGATCGAGTACGCCCGCAGCGTGGCCGGCCTGTCGGGGGCGTCGTCGAGCGAGTTCGATCCCGACACCGCGTTCCCGGTGATCGCCACGATGGCCGAGCAGGTCGACATCCTCGATCGCGGCGACCTCGGCGGCACGATGCGGCTCGGCATGTACGAGGCCGAGCTCGCCGAGGGGTCGCTGGCCGCCGAACTCTACGGGGCGCGCAGCGCCTCGGAGCGGCACCGCCACCGGTACGAGGTGAACAACCACTACCGCGAGCAGATCGCCGCCGCGGGCCTCGTGTTCTCGGGCGTCTCGCCCGAGCTCGGGCTGGTGGAGTACGTCGAGCTGCCGCGCGAGGTGCACCCCTTCTACATCGCCACCCAGGCGCATCCCGAACTGCGCTCACGGCCCACCGACCCGCATCCGCTGTTCCGGGGCCTGGTCGGCGCCGCGCTGGAGCGCCACAGCGCCAGTTCGCTGTTCGACGTCGAGAATGGCTGACCTGCTGCACGACGAGCCGCTCGAGCCGCCGGTCGTCTCGAGCGAGCTGGTGTACCGGGGCCGGGTGTGGGACGTGCGCAGCGACACCCTGCGCTACGGCGACGACGAGGTCGTGCGGCAGTACGTCCACCATGCGGGCGGGGCCGCCGTGGTCGCGCTCGACGACGAGGGCCGCGTGCTGCTGATCCAGCAGTACCGCCACCCGATCCGGATGCGCGACTGGGAGATCCCCGCCGGACTGCTCGATGCGCCGGGGGAGTCGCCGCGCCAGGCCGCGCAGCGCGAGCTGGCCGAGGAGGCGGATCTCGCCGCGGCGCGGTGGGAGCCGCTGATCAGCGTGTTCACCACCCCTGGCGGCAACGACGAGGTGGTGCACGTGTTCCTCGCCACCGGGCTGTCGCCCACGGCGACGGCCTACCCCCGCGATGCGGAGGAGGCCGACATCCGCCGGCACTGGCTCGCGCTGCACGACGCGGTGGATGCCGTGCTCGCGGGGCGCATGCGCAACGGCATCCTCGCGGTGGCGGTGCTGGCGGCGGCGCAGCGGCTGCGAGCCGAGGGCGGCGGATGAGCCCTGATCGCGCCGTCGACGCGTATCTGCGTCACATCGCGATCGAGCGCGGGCTGAGCGAGCACACCGTGGCCGCCTACGCGCGCGACCTGGCCGGCTACACGCAGTGGCTGGCCGGGCAGGGCATCGACGACATCGCCGCCGTGACGCCCGCGCTGCCCGCGGCCTTCGCCGCCGAGCGCGCGGCCGCCGCACCGGCGCCCGCGGCGTCGAGCCTCGCCCGACTGCAGTCCTCCGTGCGCGGGTTGCACCGCTTCCTGGCGCGGGAAGGCATCGTCGACGCCGATCCCAGCTCGCGGCTGCGCCCGCCGAAGCTGCCGTCCCGGCTGCCGAAGGCGCTCACCGTCGACCAGGTGGCGCGGCTGCTCGATGCGCATGCCGACGACGCGGCCGGGCTGCGCGACAGCGCACTGCTGGAGCTGCTGTACGCCACCGGCGCGCGGGTGTCGGAGGCCGTCGAGCTGGATGTCGACGCCGTCGCCGACCGTGAGCTGGTGCGGCTGCGCGGCAAGGGCGGCAAGGAGCGGATCGTGCCGGTGGGATCGTTCGCGCGGCAGGCGCTGGACGCGTATCTGATCCGCGCCCGGCCCGTGCTCAGTCTGCGCGGCGCCGCCACCCCGCGACTGTTCCTCGGGGTGCGCGGCGCGCCGCTGTCGCGACAGAGCGCGTGGCTCGTGCTGCAGCGCGCTGCTGCGCAGGCGGGGCTGAGCGCGCACGTCTCGCCGCACACCCTGCGGCACTCGTTCGCCACCCATCTGCTGCAGGGCGGGGCAGACGTGCGCGTCGTGCAGGAGCTGCTGGGGCACGCGTCGGTGGCGACGACCCAGATCTACACGCACATCACGGTCGACGCGCTGCGCGACGTCTACGTCACATCGCACCCGCGGGCCCGATAGGCAGAACGTCTGAAGTCAGGCCATTGACAATGTGCGGGCGACCGCGCCAAGATGGGCGGCAATCGCCGTGACCTCGACAGAAAGCGATCCCCCATGACCGACAAGACGACGGAGTCTGTCCAAGACGCGGATGCCGCGGAACTCGCCAGACTCGGCTACAAGCAGGAACTCCATCGCGGGATGAGCGGGTTCTCGAACTTCGCCATCTCGTTCTCGATCATCTCCATCCTCGCCGGCTGCATCACCTCGTACAACATCGCGCTCACCAGCGGCGGCCCGAGCGCCATCACGATCGGCTGGCCGCTGGTCGGCGTGTTCGTGCTGTGCGTCGCGCTGGCCATGGCCGAGGTGTGCTCGAAGTATCCGACCGCCGGCGGGCTGTACTTCTGGGCCGGGCGCCTGGCCAAGCACAACAAGCGCCAGTGGGCGTGGTTCGTCGGCTGGTTCAACTTCCTCGGCGAGGTGGCCGTGACCGCGGCGATCGACTACGGCGCTGCGGTGACCATGATGGCGTTCGCCAACCTCGTGTGGGGCGTCGACGTCAATCCGTTCAACACGTTCGGCCTGTTCGTGGTCATCATCGTGGTGCACGGGCTGCTGAACACGTTCGGAGTGAACCTCGTCTCGCTGCTGTCGAACGTGTCGGCGTGGTGGCACATCATCGGCGTGCTGATCATTGTCGGCGCGCTGTGGATCATGCCCACCGCGCACCAGTCGGTCGCCTGGACGTTCACCACGTGGCACAACCAGACCGGCTGGTCGTTCGGGCCGTACGTGTTCCTCATGGGTCTGCTGATGGCGCAGTACACCTACACCGGCTACGACGCCTCGGCGCACGTGTCGGAGGAGACGATCAATGCGTCGACCGCCGCGCCCAAGGGCATCGTGATGAGCGTGCTGATCTCGATCATCGGTGGCTGGATCCTGCTCTACTCGATCACCGCCGCCATCCAGGACGGCAGCGACAAGGGCTTGACCAAGCTGTCCGGCACCGCGACCGGGCTGCCGCCGGCGCAGATCTTCCTCGACGCGCTGCACAACCCGACGATGGCGAAGTTCCTGCTGTTCATCGTGTGCGGCGCGCAGTTCTTCTGCGGCATGGCGTCGGTGACGGCGAACTCGCGCATGAGCTACGCCTTCTCGCGCGACAACGCGATCCCCGGCTCCCGGCTGTGGGCCAAGGTCAACCCGCGCACGGGCACCCCGACCAACTCCATCTGGCTGTGCGTGGTGCTGTCGATCGTGCTGGCCGCGCCCGCGCTGGCGAACTACACCGCCTACCTCGCGGTCACCTCGATCGCCGTGATCGGGCTGTACATCGCGTATGTGACGCCCGTGTTCCTGCGCCGGCTCGACCGCGGGTTCACCCCCGGGGTGTGGCACCTCGGCCGCTGGAGCGCGGTGATCGGCTGGATCGCCGTGGTCTGGGTGGTCTTCATCGTCATCCTGTTCGTGCTGCCGCCCGTGTTCCCGATCACCGCCGACACGTTCAACTACGCGCCGATCGCGGTCGCCGTGGTGGCCGTGCTGGCCACCGTGCTGTGGTTCACCCGCGGCCGCAGGCACTTCATGACCGCCGAGGAGGCCGAGCACCTGACGATCCGGGCCGACGAGCTGCTGAAGGAGTGAGGGGCTGCCGATGACCAGCGCACCGACCGCCCAGTCCCCCCTCGTCGATGCCGTGCTGCGGCCGGTGCGCGGGCACATGGCCTTCGAGTCCTGCGTCGAGCAGCTCGGCTCGGCCATCCAGCTCGGCATCTTCCAGCCGGGCGACCGGCTGCCCGCCGAGCGGGAGCTGGCGGAGCGGCTGAGCGTGTCGCGTGCGACGCTGCGCGAAGCGATCAGCGCGCTGCGCGCCGCCGGGTTCGTGGCCACGACCCGGGGTCGCGGCGGGGGCACGGTGGTGCAGGCGATCGCGGAGCCGTGGACGCCCGACCGGCCCAGCGGGCTGGACCGGCAGGCCGAGATCGACGACATCACCGTGTTCCGTTCGGTGATCGAGCCGGGGGCGGCCTACCGGGCCGCCCAGCTCGACCTGTCGGCGGCGCAGCGCGAGCTGCTGCACACGTGCCTGCGCGACCTGGCCGCCGCCGATTCGCCCGCGTCGTACCGGCAGGCCGACGCGCGGCTGCACCTGGCCATCGCGACCGTGTGCGGCTCCGACGAGCTGTCGACGGCGTGCAACCTCGTGCAGGTGCGCATCCATCAGTTCCTGGCCGAGATCCCCTTCCTGCAGCGCAACATCGACAGCTCCGACGAGCAGCACCGGATCATCGTGCAGGCGATCCTCGACGGCGACGCCGACCGTGCCCGCTTCGTCATGCACGACCACTGCGCCGCCACCACCGCCCTGCTCAAGGGCCTGTTGAAATGAGTCGACACCGATGAACCCCACCCCGCGAAACGACCGGATGCTCACCGTCGAGCAGTTGCGCAGCGCCATCCTGAGCGATGAGATCGACACCGTGGTGCTCGGCTTCACCGACATGCAGGGCCGACTGCACGGCAAGTTCATCCACGGCCGCTTCTTCCTCGACTCCGTGCTCGCGCACGGCACCGAGGGCTGCAACTACCTGCTCGCCGTCGACGTCGACATGAACAC
>CAYLMS010000125.1:0-5440 GCA_964384455.1 uncultured Microbacterium sp.
GGCAACTGGGAGACGCGCGCCGGGGTGGACGGGCTGGAGCGGGTGCGCGACTGGGTGGCGCAGTCGCCGGTGTCGCTGGACGCCTGGGTGGTCGAGCGCGAGGTGCTCGACCCGGTGGCGTACGCGCAATTGTGGATCCGCGACGGCGGCACCGCCCCGGGCACCCCCGGCTACGCCGAGCTGGTCGACGCGTGGCTCGACGACTTCGCCGCCCGCGACGTGTCGGCGATCGGCTTCGGCTACCTACTGCTGCGGCGGCCGGCGGCGGGGGCGCCCACGCTGGCGCGCTACGAGCGGATGCCGCAGCCGCTGCCGTCCGGTGCGCTCGGCGCCCACCTGGCCCAGGCGCTCGCGGCGCACGACCGGCTGCAGCCGCTCACCGATGACGCGCTGGCCGAGACCGTGCTGGCCGTGGCGCCGGATGTCACCGAGGCGCGGCACCACGTGCCAGGTGCCGCCGAACCCAGCGTGATCGAACTGCGTCAGGGCGGCGGGTTCGGCCGCGTGCTGTCGGTGGACCCGGCGCTGACGGCGCTCGTCGGCGCGTGTGACGGCGACCTGCCGGTGGGCGCCCTCGTCGCGGCGATCGCGCAGCTGCTCGCAGTCGACGCCGAGGCGCTGCGCGACGACCTGCTGCCGCGCGTGCGCGAACTGCTGTTCTGCGGATTGCTGTCGTTCGCGTGAGGGCGTGCGCCTAGGCTCGATGGGTGGTCAACATGGCGGAGGGGATCGCGCGCCTGGGCGAGCTGTGCGCGCAGCCCGCCGTGGCGACCCTTGCCGACGCGTTCGCCGCCGCCGGCCGCGAGCTGGCGATCGTCGGCGGGCCGGTGCGCGACGCTCTGCTCGGCCGGGCCACGCACGACCTCGACTTCACCACCGATGCCGCCCCCGACGACATCCTGCGCATCGTGACCCCGATCTCGACGGCACGATGGGACATCGGGCGCGAGTTCGGCACCATCGGCGCGCGCGTGGCGGGCGAGCAGGTCGAGATCACCACCTATCGCGCCGACAGCTACGACGGCACCACCCGCAAGCCCGTCGTCGCGTTCGGCGACTCACTCGAGGGCGACCTCGTGCGCCGCGACTTCACGGTCAACGCGATGGCGCTGCGGCTGCCGCAGCGCACCCTGGTCGACGCGACCGGCGGCGTGGAGGATCTGCTCGCCGGCCGGCTGCGCACACCCGCCGCACCGCGGATCAGTTTCGGCGACGATCCGCTGCGCATGCTGCGCGCCGCGCGGTTCGCGGCGCAGCTGGGGTTCGACGTCGACGATTCCGCGCTCACGGCTGTCGCCGAGCTGCGCGAGAGCCTGCAGATCGTCAGTGCGGAGCGCATCCAGGGCGAGCTCGTGCGCCTGCTGCAGACCGACGACCCCGTGCGCGGCATCCGGATCCTCGTTCAGACCGGACTCGCCGAGCAGTTCCTGCCCGAGCTGCCGGCGCTGCAGCTGGAGATCGACGAGCACCACCACCACAAGGACGTCTACGAGCACTCGCTGACCGTGCTGCGGCAGGCGATCGCCCTCGAACGCAGCAGGCATCCGGATGCCGCGCCCGACGTGCCGCTGCGGCTCGCCGCGCTGCTGCACGACATCGGCAAACCGGCGACGCGGCGGCTCGAGCCCGGCGGCGGGGTGACGTTCCACCACCACGACGTGCGCGGGGCGCGGCTGGTGCGCAAGCGCCTGGCCGCGCTGCGCTGCGACTCGGCGACGACCGATGCCGTGGCGAGGCTGGTCGAGCTGCACCTGCGCTTCTTCGGCTACGCCGAGGGAGCGTGGACCGATTCGGCGGTGCGCCGCTATGTGCGCGATGCGGGCGACCAGCTGGAGCGGCTGCACATCCTCACGAGGGCGGATGTCACCACCCGCAACAAGCGCAAGGCCGCCAGGCTCGCGGCGGCGTACGACGACATCGAGCGGCGCATCGCCGAGCTCGCCGCGCAGGAACAGCTCGACGCCATGCGGCCGGCGCTCGACGGCAACCGCATCCAGGAGATCCTCGGCATCCCGCCGGGGCGCGAGGTCGGCGAGGCGTACCGGTTCCTACTCGACGTGCGACTCGATGAGGGGCCGATCGACGAGGCCGAGGCCGAGCGGCGGCTGCGCGCCTGGCGGGCCGCGCGGGGCTGAGTGCGGCGCGGGTGGGTACTGCGCGCGGGTGGCGGTGTCGTAGCATCGGCACATGATGTACGGCGGCGGAGGCTTTGTCATCCTGTTGGTGTGGCTCGTGGGGCTCGCGATCCTGTTCGGCATCATCTACTTCGCCGTACGCCTCGCCGTGCTGTCGTCATTGAAGGCGCACACGCAGTGGCTGCGCTCTCAGGGCGCCCCGCAGGCCCCGCCGCCCTCGCAGGCTCCGCCAAGCCCGCCGTCGGCCTGAGGCCGCCTGTCCCATTCCAGTGTCCGCGGCCAATCGGAGCGGAGCGGAGCGAAAGGGGGCGGGAGCGGGGTCAGAGCCAGCCGTTGAGGTCGGCGATGCGGGCGGCGTCGGCACGGTTGCGGCCGCCGGTCTTGCCGATGGCTGCCGACAGGTGGTTGCGCACCGTGCCTTCGGACAGATGCAGGATGCGGGCGATGTCGGCGATCGACCCGCCGGCCCGGGAGGTTTGCAGCACATCGGTCTCACGTTCGGTGAGCGGCGAGTCGCCCTGCGCCAGCGAGTCCGCGGCCAGCTGAGGGTCGACGACGCGCAGCCCCTGCGCCACCCGGCGCACGGCGTCGGCCAGCTGCGCGGCCGGGGTGTCCTTCACGACGAATCCGGATGCCCCGGCCTGCATCGCGCGCTTGAGGTAACCGGGACGCCCGAAGGTCGTGACCATCAGCACGCGGCATTCGGGCATGGCCGCGCGCACCTGGGCGGCCGCCGAGATGCCGTCGATGCCGGGCATCTCGATGTCGAGCAGTGCCACATCCGGCCGCTGCGCGCGCACGGCGTCGAGCACCTCATCGCCGCGAGCGACCTCGGCGACCACCTCGATGTCGCCCTCCAGCCCCAGCAGCGCCGAGAGCGCTCCGCGCACGAGCGCCTGGTCGTCGGCGATCAGCAGCCGGATCACAGCGCCACCCGCAGGCTGAACCCGCCGAGCTCACTGCGACCCACCGACAGCCGCCCGCCGGCGGCCTCCACCCGTTCGCGCAGCCCCGCGAGCCCCGACGCCCCGGCCGACGACTCGCCCGGCCCGACGCCGTCGTCGGCGACCTCCAGTTCGTGCTGCTCGAGGCGCACCTGGCACACGGATGCCCCGGAATGGCGCAGCACGTTGGTCACGCCCTCGCGCACCACCCAGCCGGCGAGTTCGCGGTGCTGCGGGCCGACGGCATCCGCCGACGAAGGGAACCGCGCCGCGATGCCCGCCGCCCCGAGCGCCGAGCGCGCCGCCGCCAGCTCGGCACTCACGGTCACGGCCCGCACCCCGGCTACCGTGGCCCGCACGTCTGCCAGCGCGCCGCGGGCGAGCTGCTCGATCTCTGCCAGCTCGCGCCGAGCCCGTGCCGGGTCGGCCTCGACGAGCCGGCCGGCCAGTTCGCTCTTGACCGTGATCACCGTCAGCGAATGGCCGAGGATGTCGTGCATGTCGCGCGCGACGCGGCCGCGCTCGCGTTCGACCGCCAGCTGCTCCACCTGGCGCTGGCTGGCGCGCAGCCGGTTCAGCGCGGCCTGCGTCTGCGCGAAGCCCGCCATCATGAACGAGACCGACACGACGATCGCCGGCAGCCAGAGCATGTCCATCGACCAGCCGGCCTGAAGAGCCTGGAAGAGCGCCGTGACCACGCCGAGCAGCGTCAGCAGCGGCCAGGTCAGTCGCCACGGCAGTGCCGCCATGCCGATGGTGACGCCCGCATACGTCCATACGCTGCTGACCTGCCAGCCCAGCCACGGCATCAGGGCGAACGACAGCGCGAACACCACCCCCGCCGCGATCAGCCGACCGCGCACGGTCAGCGACCAGCTCAGTGGGGTGGCGAGCACGAACACCAGGGCGAACACCACGAGCGCGCCGACTCCCAGCGCACCCGACAGCACACCGGATGCCGCAGACAGCATCGCCTGTCCCGGCAGGATCAGCCACACCAGCGACGCGCCGGCACCGATGTACCAGCGTCTGGCGCTGGGCGCTCCCAGCAGCGCGAGCGCCTCGGCGGCGCTCGCCGGCGGGGCCGCCGGCATCCCGATCGGCCAGCGCATGCGCTCGGCAGCAGCGTCCATCGTCCTCACCTTAGAACCCGGTCGGGGCGGATGCCGGTCGGCATCCGCCCCCTGTGGCGGCGTCGTCAGACCCGCTTGGTGTCGCGCCGGAACGCGAGCACCGTGCCGACCAGGAAGATCGCCAGCCAGACCACCGCGTTCACGAGCGCCGCGAGGTCGAACGACTCGCCGGTCAGCGGCGCGCGGGCGATCTCGCTGATGCCGTACACGGGGGTGAACTTCGCGATCGTCTGCATGAAGTCGGGCATCTGGCTCAGCGGGTAGAACAGCCCGCCGAGGAACGACAGCAGCACCACGGCGAGACTCGTCACCTGCGCGGCGCTCTCGCCGGGGGCGAGATAGCCGACCATCAGCCCGAGGGTGGTGAACACCGTGCTCGCCAGCAGCCACGCGGCAACCCCGGTGACGACCCATTGGGTCGCCGACAGCTGCACCCCGGTGAGCGCACCGGCCAGGTAGGTCGCGAGGATGGCGAACAGGCCGAGCACCATGCCGGCGATCATCTTGACGATCACCTGTACGAGCGGGTTGAGCGGGGTCAGCCGCAGTTGCCTGCTCCAGCCCTGCGCGCGCTCGACGGCGACCGCCGCCCCGGTCTGGGTGGCCGACATCATGGCGCCGTACATCGCCATCGACACCATGATGTACGAGGCCACCGACGGTCCGCCCGCCGCGATCGGCGTCGCCGTGAGCGGCAGGTTCTGCATCCGACCGCCGATGATCACGAACATCACCACGGGGAAGGCGAGCGTGAACAGCAGCGTGCGGCGGTTGCGCAGCTTGCGCTTGAGCTCGATCCCGAGGTAGGTGGGGGTGAAGCCGCCGAGCGGGGGCACCCGCCGCTCGAGGGTCACGCGGGTGGGTGCTGCAGTGGTCATGACCGGTCTCCTTCTGCGGATGCGACGGCGGATGCGGTGGGTGCTGCGGATGCCGGCGTGTCGGAGGTCAGCGCGAGGAACACGCTCTCCAGGTTCTGCGCCGTGATCTCCACGTCGCGCGCCGCGGTAGCGGTGAGCAGGTGGCGGGCGGCGGCATCCGAGTCGCGGGTGTGCAGGCTGATGCGGTCGCCGGTCGCCGAGGCGTCGTCCACCCCCGGCAGCGCTGCCAGAGCCGCCAGGTCGGCGCCGGGCAGCGTGGCCTGCACCACCCGCCCGGAGGTGAGATTCTTGATCTCCGCGGCAGAGCCGTCGGCCACGATCCGGCCGCGGCTGACCAGCACGATGCGGTC
>CAYLMS010000126.1:0-5376 GCA_964384455.1 uncultured Microbacterium sp.
CGGCTCGCCGCCCGGTCGCACGACGGCGGGGCGTCGTGGGATCTCGCGCGCCCGGTGACCGGATTGCCCGACCCCAGCGACAACGGCTCGCTGATCGCCGTGTGCGGCCACGCCGGCGCGCCCGACGTGCTGCTGGCCACGTCGAATCTCGACCCCGAACTGCGCCGCAACACCGCGGTGAGCGTGTCGTACGACGGCGGAGCGACCTGGCCGCACCAGCGCATCGTGTGCGAGGGCAGCTCGGGCTATTCGTGCGCAGCAGAACTTGCCGACGGACGCGTCGGCGTGCTGTACGAGCAGGACGGGTATTCCGAGCTCGTCTTCGCGGCGTTCTCGCGCGCGCAGCTCGCCGGTGCCGGACCCGCCGACCTCGAGCAGGCCGGCATCGCCGCGCCGGCCGTGCCGACCCTGGAGGTGATCCTGCGTTCGATCACGCCCGGCCTGCCCGACGAGTGGGTGCACGTCGGAGAGCATCACGTGTATCCGCTCGACACCGCCGGCGTCGATTCCAGCGCCTGGAAGGAGGTGGGCCAGGGATACGCGGCGGCCGGAGGGATGATCCTCGGAACGCGCGAGGCGCAGCTTCGCAACTACGGCGCGCCGCGGCCGGGGCTGCACGCGGGCGACATCCTCGCGTTCCACGTGCGCATCCGACTGCCCGAGGGGTGCGCGCAGCGGGCCGTCGTGTTGGAGCATCCCGGTGGACGCGCGGCGCCGCGCGACCTCGCCGCCGGTGGCCGCACGGTGTACGCCGCGCCGTATCCGGCGCTCACCGTGACCGAGGCGGAGGTCGCCGCCGGCGTCGTCGTCGCCCGCTTCGCCGTGCCCGCCCTCGGCCTGTCGCGCGAGCTCCGGTTCTCGTGCGCGACGGGTGCTCCACTGCCCTGAGCCGCGCGCCGGGCCTACTCTCGTACACATGACAGCCGAGGCCGCACAGGCCGCGAGTTCGTTCGAGCGCGGGCTCGCGGTCATGATCCAGATCGCCTCGTCGGGAGACACGAGCGTCGACGACCTCGCGCGCGAGCTCGACATCCCCGCGAGCACCGTGTACCGCTACGTGCGCAGCCTGAAGAAGCTCGAGTTGGTCGAGGTGCGGCAGGGGCGCTGCATCCCGGGTTGGCGGCTGATCGAGCTCTCGGGCCAGCACCTCGCCCACACCCGGCTCGCCGAGATCGGTGCCGCCATTCTCGAGGGGGTGGTCGAGGCGACCAGCGAGACCGCCGTGCTCACGGTGCGGTCGGGGCTGCACGCCATCTGCCTGCGCCAGGTGCCCTCGCCGCACGCGCTGCGCTACACCTTCAGGATCAACCAGTTGCTGCCGCTGCACGCGGGGGCAGGGCAGCGCGCGCTGCTCGCGTTCGCGCCGGATGCCGTCATCCGGGCCGTGCTGGAGCAGTCGCTGACCCGCTACACCGACCACACCCTCACCAGGGCGGCACTGCTGCAGCACCTGCAGCAGATCAGGCAGACCGGCTACGCCGTCTCGCGCGGCGAGCTGAACTCCGGCGCGGTCGCGGTGGCGCAGCCGGTGTTCGCCGACGGTGAGATCGTGTGCACGCTCGCGGTGGCCGGCCCCGAAGACCGCTGCGGCAGCGACGCGTGGCGGCAGCGGGCGCTGACCTCGCTGCGCTCGGCCGCCACGCTGCTGTCGGAATCGCTCGGCGGCGCAGCATCCGCCTGAGCTGCAGGGCGGCGGACTGAGCGGCGCACCGCGCGCACTGCATCCGCCGGAGCACACCGGCATCCGCAGACCCGTCCGCCCGCCATCGCGCGGAGCGGCGATTATCGCCATGCGATAAGCATCCTTTGCGCGTTGTGACACCGGTTCGTACCGTGGGTCGCACGAAGGGAGCGCCATGACCGCGATCACCATCGGGGACGGCCCCATCTCGCTCGACGAATTCGTGCGGGTCGTGCGGCACGGGGCCGACGTCGCGATCGCGCCCGCTGCCCGCGCGGCCATGGCGCGCAGCGAAGCCTGGCTCACCGACATCCTCGACGACATGCGCGCCGGCCGCGAGGTGGCGCCGGTCTACAGCGTGAACACCGGCTTCGGCTCCCTGGCCGGGCGGCAGGCCTTCGACACCGTGGATGACGCGGCCGAACTGTCGCGCCGACTCATCCTGTCCAACGCGAGCGGCATCGGCCGCTACCTCGACGAGGACGTGGTGCGCGGCTCGATGCTGATCCGCGCCATCAGCCTCACCCGCGGCTACTCGGCCGTGCGCGCGGTGCTGCCCGAGACGCTGCTGCGCATGCTCGCCGAGCGCGTGCACCCCGCGGTCCCCGAATACGGCTCGCTCGGCGCGAGCGGCGACCTCATTCCGCTCGCCCACCTCGCCATCGTGATGACGCGCGCCGTGGGCGACGACGAGGCCGACAGCGGCGAGGCGTTCGTCGACGGTGCGATCGTGTCGGGGGCCGAGGCCATGCGCCACGCCGGCATCGAGCGGGTCGTGCTGGGCGCCAAGGAGGGCCTGGCCCTGACCAACGGCACCTCGTTCTCGACGGCGCAGGCGGCACTCGCCCTGGCCGATGCGCAGCGACTGGTGGAGGTCGCCCAGATCACCGCCGCCATGTCGATCGAGGCGCTGATGGGCTTCGGCGACGCCTTCCTGCCGCAGATCCACGAGGCCCGCGGGCACGCCGGGCAGATCGCGGTGGCGACCCGCATCCGCGACCTCCTCGCCGGCAGCCGGCTGATCGACGGCTCGGCCGACACCGACCCGCTGCGTCAGCCCCCGCAGGACGCCTACTCGCTGCGCTGCACGCCGCAGGTGCTCGGCCCGGTGATCGACACGCTGGCGTTCGCGCGCGGCATCATCGAGACCGAGATCAACGCCGCCACCGACAACCCCCTGGTCTTCCCCGACCTGCCGGCGAGTCGCACGCTCAAGGCGGTGTCCGGCGGCAACTTCCACGCCGAGTACGTCGCGTTCGCCTCCGACTTCCTCTCCATCGTCACCACCGAGGTCGGCAGCATCGCGGAACGTCGCATCTTCCGGCTCACCGACGGCACGCTCAACCGGGGACTGCCCGACATGCTCGTGCCCAGCGAGCAGGTCGGCATGGACTGCGGCTACATGCTGCCGCAATACCTGGCGGCGGCCCTCGTCTCGGACTGCAAGACCCTGGCCCACCCCGACAGCGTCGACTCCATCCCGACCAGCGCCAATCAGGAGGACCACGTCTCGATGGCCAACAACGCCGGCCGGCACGCGCGTCAGGTCGTCGCCAACATCGAGGGCGTCATCGGCATCGAACTGCTGATGGCCGCGCAGGCGCTCGAGCTGCGGCTCGCCGAACAGCAGCTCACGCGGGATGCTCTCGCCCCGGCCACTCGCGCCGTGCTCGAACTGGTGCGTGCCACCAGCGCGGCCGACGGCCGCCCGCTCGACTTCCTCACTCGGGACGTCGTCCTGTACCCCCGCGTGCGCGCGGCCATCGAACTGGTGCGCAGCGGCGCCGTGCTCGACGCCGTGCGCACCGTCACCGACCACTGAAAAGGAGAATCATGTCCGTCACCTCCGATGCGGCCACCATCACCACGAAGCACGCCGGCGGCAACGCCACCGGCGTGAAGTTCGGCGACCTGCCCGCCACCCGCCCCGAAGTGCTCTACCAGGTCACCGCGCAGCGCGGCGACACGCTGCGTTGCAAGGGCTGGAAGCAGGAGACCATCCTGCGCATGCTCGAGAACAACATGGAGGTCGCGGAGCATCCCGAGAACCTCGTGGTCTACGGCGGCATCGGCAAGGCCGCCCGCAACTGGGAGTCGTATTACGCCATCATCGACGCGCTGAAGAACCTGGCAGACGACGAGACCCTCGTGGTGCAGTCGGGCATGCCGGTCGCCGTGTTCGAGACGCACGAGCTGGCGCCGCGGGTGGTCATGGCGACCACTAACTTCGTGCGTCCCGACTGGAAGACGTTCTACGACCTGCAGGACAAGAACCTCACGATCTTCGCGCAGTACACCGCGTCGCCGTGGGAGTACATCGGCACCCAGGGCGTCATCCAGGGCACCTTCGAGACGCTGCGATCGGTCGCCGACATCCATCTCGACGGATCCTGGGTGGGCAAGGTGCTCGTGTGCGCGGGCATGGGCGGCATGGGCGGCAACCAGCCGCGCGCCATGACCATGCTCGGCGGTGTGGCGATCTGCGCCGACGTCGACGAGCGCATCATCCGCAACCGTCTGCGCATCGGCTACGCCGACGTGCTCGCCGACTCGATCCCGCACGCGATCGAGCTGGCCACCGAGGCCGCCGCCGCGCGCCGCCCGCTCGGCATCGCCGTGGTCGCCAACGCGACCGAGCTGTTCGAGTACTGCCTCGAGCACGACTTCCGGCTCGATGTCGTCACCGAGATGACCCCGGCTCACGACCCGCTCGCGTATGTGCCGATCGGGCACACCGTGTACGAGGCGGAGGAATACCGCAAGCGCGACCGCGACGCCTACTTCGCCGAGTCCCGCCAGGCGATGGTGCGCCAGCTCACCGCGATGAACGCCTTCTATCACCTCGGTGTGCCCACGTTCGAGTACGGCAACCAGATCCGTCGCGAGAGCGAGCAGGCCGGTTTCGCCGAGGCGTACACGATCCCCGGATTCGTGTCGGCCTACCTGCGCCCGCTGTTCCTGGAGGGCCGCGGCCCGTTCCGCTGGACCTGCATCTCGGGCGACCCGGCCGACCTGAAGCGCCTCGACGACCTCGCCGTCGAGCTGTTCGCCGACGACGACATCGTGACCCGCTGGATCGGCCTCGCCCGGCAGCATGTGCCGATCGAGGGCCTGCCCGCCCGGGTGTGCTACCTCGGCTTCGGCCAGCGCAAGAAGTTCGGGCTCGCGGTCAACGAGCTGATCCGCCGCGGCGAGGTGAAGGGCCCGGTGGCGTTCTCGCGCGACAACCTCGACTCGGGCTCGATCATCAACCCGACGTTCGAGTCGGAGAACATGCCCGACGGCTCCGATCTCATCTCCGACTGGCCCTACCTGAACGGGCTGCTGAACGCCTCGGGCATGTGCGACCTGATCGCGATCCAGGCCAACTACGCGATGGGTGACTCGGTGCACACCGGGGTGACCATGATCGCGGATGGCACCGAGCAGGCCGCGTACCGGCTCAAGGCTGCCCTCACGGTGGACAGCGGCATCGGGGTCGTGCGGCACGCGCAGTCGGGCTACGCGCGCGCCAAGCAGGTCGCCGACACCGTCGGCCCATCGCAGGGCCTGTCCATCCCGCTGTGGTGGACGCCGACGGCGACGTTCGGCCCCGACGGCGATGCTTCGGGCGGCGATGACTGACCTCATCGACGTCGACCTCGTCGTCACCCACCAGGACCTCCGGAAGTGCGCCTCGCCGATGTGCGGCGGCT
>CAYLMS010000127.1:0-5362 GCA_964384455.1 uncultured Microbacterium sp.
ACGCGGCGCTCGCCGACACCGTGCTGCTCGGCGTGGACAGCAATCTCGCCTTCCTGCGCGCGCTGATCGCCGATCCGGTGGTGCGGGCCGGGCGGATGGACACGGGCCTGATCGACCGGCTGCCGCCGTTCGCCGACCCGGAGCCGAGCGCACGGGCCTTCGCCGAGGTCGTGCGACTGTGGCCGGCTCAACGCGAGGCCGACGCAGAGTCGTCTGGGCTGTGGCGTGCGGGCGCGGGCTGGCGGATGGCCGCACCGCCCGAGCCGATCCGGCGCGACGTGCAGCTGGCCGACGGCACCGTGCATACGGTGACCACCGCGCCGGAGCCGATCGCGCCGGAGCCCGAGGCGACGGGGGTCGTGGCCGCAGACGGCGTCGTCTGGGTGCATGCCGACGGCGTGGTCAGTCGGATGCGGCCGCTCCGCCGCCGGCAGGCCGCCGACCTGCGCCTGGCCCAGCGGGAGCGCGCCGCCGGCGCGACCGACCCCGAGCTGCGCGCCCCCATGCCGGGTGTCGTCGTCGCCGTGCACGTCGCCGACGGCACCACCGTGCAGGCGGGGGAGCGGATCGTCACCATCGAGGCGATGAAGATGGAGCATCCGGTCGTCGCCGCCCACGACGGCATCGTGTCGCTCACCGCCGTGCTCGGCGACCAGGTCTCCCGCGACCAGTTGCTGGCACACGTCACCGCCCACCCCGCCTGAGATCGAGGACACCATGGACAGCTACTCCGGATACGACCTCAGCGACGAGGAGCGCGAGCTCGCCGCACTCGTGCGCGGCTTCGCCGACGAGGTCGTCGCCCCCGTCTCGTACGAGGCCGACCGCACCCACACGCTGCCGCTGGACGTGGTGGCTCAGCTGGGCGAGCTCGGCCTGTTCGGACTGCCGTTCCCCGAAGAGGTCGGCGGGCAGGGCGGCGACTACTTCGCGCTGTGCCTGGCGATCGAGGCGCTCGGCCGGGTCGACCAGTCCGTCGCGATCACCCTCGAGGCGGGCGTGAGCCTGGGGGCGATGCCCGTGTTCCGCTTCGGCACCGCGGCGCAGCGCGCCGAACTGCTGCCCGACCTGCTCGCCGGCCGGGCCCTTGCCGGATTCGGCCTGACCGAGCCGGAGGCGGGATCGGATGCCGGCGCCACCCGCACGACGGCCCGACTGGAGCACGGCGAGTGGGTGATCAACGGCGCGAAGCAGTTCATCACCAACTCCGGCACCGCGATCACCCGGTTCGTCACCGTCACCGCGGTCACGGGCGAGCGCGACGGGCGCAAGGAGATCTCCACGATCATCGTGCCCAACGGCACGCCCGGCTTCACCGTGGAGCCGGCGTACGACAAGGCGGGGTGGCGCGCCTCCGACACCCACCCGCTCACGTTCGTCGACGCGAGGGTGCCTGAGGATCATCTGCTCGGCGAGCGCGGGCGGGGCTTCGCGAACTTCCTGCACATCCTCGACGAGGGACGCATCGCGATCGCCGCGCTCGCCACCGGGGTCGCGGAGGGCTGCGTGCAGGCCGCCGCCGACTACGCCCGCAGCCGCACGGTGTTCGGCGACGCGCTGTCCACCCGCCAGGCGATCCAGTTCATGATCGCCAGGATGCAGGTGCGCGTGCACACCGCGCGACTGGCGTGGCACCACGCGGCGCGGCTGCGCGATCGCGGCCTGCCGTTCAAGACCGAGGCCGCCATCGCGAAGCTGGCGGCATCCGACGCGGCGATGGACAACGCGCGCGACGCCACCCAGGTGTTCGGCGGCAACGGGTTCATGAACGAATTCCCGGTGGCGAGGCACTACCGCGACTCGAAGATCCTCGAGATCGGCGAGGGCACCACCGAGGTGCAGCTGCTCGTGATCGCCCGTGCGCTGGGGCTCGGGTGAGCGATAGCGTGGCCGACGTGACCCCGATCGTGCAGCGTGGACTGTTCTACGACGAGCTCGCGCAGGGCCAGCTCTTCCGGCATCGTCCAGGGCGCACCGTCACCGACGCCGACAACGTGCTGTTCTCCACGCTCACGATGAACCCGCAGGCACTGCACCTGGATGCCGCGTTCGCGGCCACGCAGCCGTTCGGACGCCCGCTGATCAACTCGATGTGGACGCTTGCCACGATGGTGGGGTCGTCGGTCGCCCAGCTCACCCAGGGCACCCTGGTGGCCCAGTTGGGACTCGGCGACATCGCGTTCCCGCATCCGCTGTTCGCCGGCGACACGCTGTACACCGAGACCGAGATCACCGCCAAGCGGCTGTCGGCCTCGCGGCCGGGTCAGGGGATCGTCACCATGGCGCACACGGGACGCAACCAGCACGACGTCGTCGTCGCGACCGCCACCCGGGTGGCGCTGATGTGGCTGTCCGAGGCCGCCGCGGAGAGCGGCGCGTGAGCGTGCTCGCCGGCCCGGCGCTGCTGTTCTGCCCCGCTGACCGCCCGGAGCGCTTCGCGAAGGCCTTGGAGCGGGCGGATGCCGTGATCCTCGATCTCGAGGACGCCGTCGCGCCCGGCGCGAAGGCCGCCGCGCGCGGTGCGCTGATCGACAGCGACCTCGACCCGGCGCGCGTGATCGTGCGGGTCAATCCGCCCGGCACGCCGGCGTGCGACGCCGATCTGGCGACCCTGTCGCAGACCGACTATCGCACGGTCATGGTGGCCAAGTCCGAGTCGGTGAAGGCGCTGCGCCGACTGGATCCGCGGCTCGCGCTGATCGCGCTGTGCGAGACGGCGCGCGGTGTCGAGAACGCGGAGCGCATCGCGTCGCTGGAGAACGTCATCGCGCTCATGTGGGGCGCGGAGGACCTGGTGGCCTCGCTCGGCGGCACGTCGAGCAGGCGCCGCGGCGGCCGCTACCGCGACGTCGCGCGGTACGCCCGCTCCCGCGTGCTCGTCGCCGCCGGCGCGCACGCCAAGCCCGCGATCGACGCCGTGCATCTCGACATCGCCGACCTCGGCGGGTTGCGCCGCGAAGCGAAGGATGCCGCCGCCAGCGGCTTCGCCGCGACCGCCTGCATCCATCCGGGGCAGGTCGAGGTGATCCGTGCGGCGTACCGCCCCGACGCCGGCACCCTGCGCTGGGCGCGCGCCGTGCTGGCTGCGGCGGAAGCCCGGCGCGGCGTGTTCGCGTTCGAGGGACGCATGGTCGACGAGCCCGTGCTGCGGCACGCGCGCGCCGTGGTCGCCCGGGCCGCCGGCTGAACCGGAGCCGGCGAGGGGGCATGCTGGTCGAGTGCATGTGATCCCGCTCGACGACCCGGCCGATCCGCTGCTGGCCGACTACCGCGACCTCACCGACGTGGCACTGCGGCGGGTGGCGGAGCCGGCCGGCGGGCTGTACATCGCCGAATCGTCCAAGGTGCTCGCCCGAGCGCTCGCCGCCGGGCACCGGGTGCGCTCGGTGCTCGTGCAGCGCAAGTGGCTCGACGATGCGCAGCGTCTGCTGGGCGCACGCGACGTGCCGGTCTATCTGGTGCCCGACGAGGTGGCCGAGGCCGTGACCGGCTACGCCGTGCACCGCGGGCTGCTGGCCGCGATGCACCGCCCACAGCCGCCGCGGGTCGACGACGGCGTGGCCGGGGCTCGGCTGGTGCTCGTGCTCGACGACATCGTCGACCACACCAACGTGGGAGCGGCCTTCCGCGGGGCCGCCGCGCTGGGCGCCGACGCCGTGCTGGTGGGCCCCCGCTGCGCCGATCCGCTGTACCGGCGCAGCGTGCGGGTCAGCATGGGCACGGTCTTCCAGGTGCCGTGGACGCGGCTGCCCGCGTGGCCGCAGGCTGCCGGCATCCTGCACGGCGCCGGCTTTCACCTCACCGCGCTCGCACTGACCACCGGAGCGGTGCCGCTCGCCGAGTTCGCGGCGCGCCGGCCCGCGCGGGTGGCGCTGCTGCTCGGTGCGGAGGGTGACGGCCTCGGTCCGGCGGCGCTGGCCGCCGCAGACACCGTCGTCACGATCCCGATGTCAGCCGGGGTGGACTCGCTCAACGTCGCCGCCGCCGCCGCGGTGGCGCTATGGGCACTGGGGCCGGCTCACGCGGTCTCGTCGGCCGGTCCGGCGTAGTCCTGCGCGGGGGCGAGCGTGGTGACCGGCAGTGCATCCGGGCGCTTCGCCGTGATCGCGTCGCCCGACGACTGGTGGCGTAGCCTGCGCAGCACCCAGGGCACCAGGTAGGCGCGTGCCCACACCAGGTCGCCGGTGCGCGCCTGCCGCCACGTGCGCACCGGTACCGGGCCCGGCTGCATGGCGACCAGCGCGTTCGGCACGTTCAGAGTGCGCAGCACCATGCGTGCCACCTCGTGGTGGCCGAGGGAGTTGAAGTGCAGGCGGTCGTCGTCGAAGAAGCGCATGTCCTGCACTTCCTTCAGCGCCCACTGGTCGGCGACGATGCAGTCGTAGCGGTCGGCGATGGCGCGGATGTTCTCGTTGTAGATCGCCACCCTGCCCCGGATGCCCCGGAACACCGGAGTGAAGGCCGTGTCGATCCCGGTGAACAGCACGAGCGTCGCGCCGGTCGCGGTGAGGCGCACCACCGCGTCCTCGAACAGCTGCGCGACGGCATCCGGGTCGCCGCCGGGGCGGATCACGTCGTTGCCGCCCGCCGAGAACGTGACCAGGTCGGGGCTCAGCGCGAGCGCCGGCTCGATCTGGTCGGCGACGATCTGGCCGATGAGCTTGCCGCGTACGGCGAGGTTGGCGTAGGCGAAGTCGTCGACCTGCCCGGCCAGCACCTCGGCCACGCGGTCGGCCCAGCCGCGGTGCCCGCCGGGAAGCGTCGGCTCCGGGTCGCCGATGCCCTCGGTGAACGAATCCCCGATCGCCACGAATCGGTGCCACGGATGCGGGCCCTCGTTGGCGACGTAGGGCGTGCGGTGCGGCTCGTGCGCCGGATCGTTGCGTGCCACCTGGCCTCCTCGCCCGCCCCTGCGGGCCGAACCCACCCTAACCCGCGGCCGTGTCGCCGGGGTGGCTTAGGGTGGGAACTCGTGCGGACGGCGGAAGGGGCGCGAGTGCAGGACGACGGCGCGCTCGGCGGCTTCGGCACGTTCGCCGCCGAGCACCTGTCGCCCTCGTTCCCGCAGCGCGCGCCGTGGGGCACGGCGCAGCGGCTGCGCGCGTGGCAGGCCGAGGCGCTCGACCTCTATTTCACCCTCGACGGCCCCGACGGCGAGGGGGCCGGCCCGCGCGACTTCCTCGCCGCCGCCACGCCCGGTGCTGGCAAGACGACGTTCGCGCTGCGGCTGGCGTCAGAGCTGCTGCGCCGGCGGGTGGTGGAGCGCATCGTGGTGGTGGCGCCCACCGAGCACCTGAAGACGCAGTGGGCAGACGCGGCGGCGCGGGTAGGCATCCGGCTCGACCCGGCCTTCATGAAAATG
>CAYLMS010000128.1:0-5271 GCA_964384455.1 uncultured Microbacterium sp.
GCGCGTGCAGGTCGCCGCGTGCTGTACGCGAGCGCCGAGGAGTCCACCGCCCAGGTGCGGCTGCGGGCCGAGCGCACCGGCGCGCTGCACGAAGAGCTGTATCTCGCGAGCGAGACCGACCTGGCGACGATCCTCGGGCATGTCGACGAGGTGCGGCCCGAACTGCTCATCGTCGACTCGGTGCAGACCGTGTCGTCGGCGCTCTCCGACGGCGCCGCCGGCCATCCCAGTCAGGTGCGCGAGGTCGCCTCGACGCTCATCCGGGTCGCGAAGGAGCGCGCGCTGCCCGTGATCGTGGTGGGGCACGTCACGAAGGACGGCTCGATCGCCGGCCCCCGCATCCTCGAGCACCTGGTCGACGTGGTGTGCCAGTTCGAGGGTGACCGGCAGACGTCGCTGCGGTTCGTGCGCGCGCTGAAGAACCGGTTCGGCCCGACAGACGAGGTCGGATGCTTCGACATGACCGGCGCAGGCATCGAAGAGGTGCCCGACCCCAGCGCCCTGTTCCTCGGCCACGGCGAGGCCGTGCCTGGCACCTGCGTGACGATCGCGGTCGAGGGCCGGCGCGCCCTGCCGGTCGAGGTGCAGGCGCTCACCGTGCGCAGCGGCGGCCCGAATCCGCGCCGCGTCGTCAGCGGCGTCGACGGCGCCCGCGTGGCGATGGTGCTCGCCGTGCTCGAGCGCCGCGCAGGCGTGCGGGTCAGCGACCACGACGTGTATGTGTCGACCGTCGGCGGGGTGCGACTGGTCGAGCCGGCCGCCGACCTGGCGATCGCGGTCGCGGTCGCCAGCGCCATGGACGACCGCGCCGTGCCCCTCGGCGCTGCTGCGATCGGCGAGCTGAGCCTGTCGGGCGAGATCCGCGCGGTCACGCAGCAGCCGCTGCGGCGCGCGGAGGCGGCCCGGCTGGGCTACCGCACGGTGGTGGATGCCTCGTCGGGCGCGCTCTCGCACGCACTGCGCGCCGTGCGTGCGGCGCCCGCGCGGCGCGCGGGCGAGCCCCACGACGACCCCGGGTTCTGAAGCCGCCGGCGCGGCAGACAAAGGGGCCCTCTCGAATCGCCCATTGGGGACTGGACTACTCGAGAGGGCCCTCACGCTCACCTGGGTTCGGAGCCGGTTCGCTGGGGACGATTCCGGCACTGACTGCTGGGGACAGCGACGAACCCGTAGGACGGGAGCTGTTAACAGAGTAGTCGAATGCGCAAGAAGTTGTCTGTCCCCCATTTGGGGGACAGTTTCTATGCGCTCGCGATGGGTCTGCTTCGCGGTTCAGTAGAGCTGGAACTGCTTCGTCGTGGTCGACGCGACCCCCGCAATGCTCACCGACAGGTGATACGACGCGCCGCCGGCCGGCGCTCGCGGCCGCTGGGGGCTTGAGCAGGTCTGCACCGACGAGCGGGTGCGGTCCCACACCACCGGCGCCGCGCTGGTGACGGTCTGCCCCGCGGTGAGCAGCACGATCTGGCTCGACGGCTCGGTCTGGCAATCGGTCGAGCGCCACCACACGTCGCTGCCGCTGCTGACGGTGAACACCTGCGTCGCCGTACCGACGTCGAGCGTGCAGTCCCTCGTGCCCGCGTTGGTCAGCGAGATCGACAACTGCGGATCCTGGCCCGCCGGATAGACGTCGCGGTCGGTCACGGCTTGCACCCGCAGGGATGCCGGCTGGCACGAGGTGACGCTCGGCGATGGGCTCGGCGACGCCGCGGCGCCGGGCGACGCGGCCGTGGTGGTCGGGGCAGGGGCGGGGTCGGCGGACTGATGCACGGCGGGCAGCGAGCCCGACGCCCCCTTGGTGGGCGACGGATGCGGCTGCGCCGCGGTGCGCCACGGCTGTGCGATCAGCAGCCAGGCCAGTCCCGCGGCGACGAGCAGTGCGAGCAGCAGCACCGTCAGTCGGCGGCGCCGGTACACGCCGGGCGAGTGGCGTCGGCGCGGCGACGGAGGAACGGCCATGACTCCAGGCTAAGCGGCCGACGCCGCGCCGCAGACCTGGCACACCGGCGCCCGCATCCGCTGCGCCGGCGAAGGCGTCGTCACCGGGTGCGCAGCCCGTCCAGGGCGACCGCCAGCACGTCCTGCGCGAGCACGGCGGCAGCATCCGCCCCGGCCGGGCGATACCACTCGACGATCGAGTTGACCATGCCGAAGATCAGCCGGGTGGCCGCCGAGGCATCCACGTCTGCGCGCACCGAGCCCTCCGCCTGCCCAGCCCGCACCAGCGCCGTCACCTGCTGGTCGAAGGCGCGGCGGCGCTGCAGCGCGGCGCGCTCGACCGCAAGATTGCCGCGCACCCGCAGCAGCAGGGTGACCTCGGGCAGCTTCTGCACGAGCACCTCGACAGCCCGACGCAGCACGAAGGCGAGCCGCTCGGCGGCGGGCCCCGACTGCGCGGGCTGCTCGCGCAGCACCGCCTCCAGAGCGCTCAGGGCGTCGTCGAGCGCCGCGCCGAGCAGCTGCTCCTTGGAGTCGACGTGGTGATACAGCGCCGACTTCGTGAGCCCCAGCCGAGCGGCCAGGTCGGACACCGAGGTCGCCTCGTAGCCACGCTCGTTGAACAGCGCGACCGCGACCCGCTGCACCGCCGCGCGGTCGTAGCCCGGCCGCCCCCGCCGGGGCGTGGCCGGTGCGCGGGCGGTCATGCGACCAGTCTGGCATCCGTTCGCGGCCGCGCCCCGATTTCCTGAACGATCGGTAAGCTATTCGCCGTGTTCGACGGAGAGGACGAGGATGCCTGATCCGGTGCGCATCGAGCGCCATGACGATCGCGTGGTCGCGTTGTTCGACCGGCCCGCCGCGCGCAACGCCATCGACCGCGCCACTGTCGACGCGCTGCACGCGCTGTGCGCCGAACTCGAGGCCGCGCCGCGCGTGCTGATCCTCGCGGGAGCGGGCGGGGTGTTCGCCTCGGGCGCCGACATCGCCGAGCTGCGCGAGCGGCGCGCCGCCGACGCGCGCGAGGGCATCAACACCACGGCGTTCCGGCGCATCCGGAATCTGCCGATGCCGGTGATCGCGGCCGTCGACGGCTACGCGCTGGGTGGCGGAGCCGAGCTCGCCTACGCGGCGGATCTGCGCATCGGCACCCCGCGGCTGCGGATCGGCAACCCCGAGACGGGCCTCGGCATCCTCGCCGCGGCCGGGGCCACCTGGCGGCTGCCCGAGCTGGTGGGGCAGGCGCGGGCCGCGGAGCTGCTGCTGACCGGTCGCATCCTCGACGCCGACGAGGCGCTGGCGTGGGGACTCGTGTCGGCGCTGCACGCGCCGGAGGAGCTGCTGCCCGCCGCGCACGCGCTGGCCGAGCGGATCGCGGCGAACGATCCGCTCGCGACGATGCACACCAAGCGTGCCCTCGCCGCGCCGCCGCAGGCGCATCCCGCGATCGACCTGGAGCTGCAGGCCGAGCTGTTCGAGAGCCCCGAGAAGCAGCGCCGGATGACCGCGTTCCTGGAACGGAGGAAGGGATGATCCCGGCCCGCGTCGGGGTCGTCGGCGGCGGCCGGATGGGCGCCGGCATCGCGCATGCCTTCCTGTGCGCCGGGGCGTCGGTCGTGATCGTCGAACGGGACGGCATGGCGGCGGATGCCGCATCCGCCCGCGTGGGCACCCTGCTCGAGCGCTCCGCCGAACGCGGCACCCTCCGCGAGCAGCCGGCCGCGCTCGCCGCACGGCTGGTCGTCGCGACCGACCCGACTGCGCTCGCCGCATGCGGGCTCGTCGTCGAGGCCGTCCCCGAGGATCGGGCGATGAAAGCCGACGCGGTCGCCCGCGCCGAGGAGGTCATCGCACCGGAGGCGGTGCTCGCCACCAACACCTCGTCGATCTCCATCGACGTGCTGGCCGGTTCCGTCCGGCATCCGGAGCGGTTCTGCGGCATGCACTTCTTCAACCCCGTCCCGTCGTCGCTGCTGGTCGAGGTCGTCGTCGGGGCCGCCACCGACCCGGCGGTGACCGCGCGGGTCCAGGAGTGGGTGGCCGGTCTGGGCAAGACCGCGGTCACGGTGCGCGACGCCCCCGGATTCGCATCGAGCCGACTGGGAGTGGCGCTCGCGCTGGAGGCGATCCGCATGCTCGAGGAGGGCGTGGCCTCGGCCGCCGACATCGACGTGGCGATGGAGCTCGGCTACCGGCATCCGATGGGCCCGCTGCGCACCACCGACATCGTCGGGCTCGACGTGCGGCTGGGCATCGCCGAGGAACTGCACGCACAGCTGGGGGAGCGGTTCGCGGTGCCCGCCCTGCTGCGGCGACTGGTGGCCGAGGGGCGGCTCGGGCGCAAGAGCGGCCGCGGGTTCTACGAATGGAGCGACGAATGATCCTGCCGAGCTACCTGTGCGACCGATGGTGGGCGCCGGAGTCCGACCCCTCCGCCGTCGACGTGGGCGATGCCTCCACGGGCGAGGAGGTGTGCCGGGTCTCGAGCCTGGGTGCCGACCTCGCCGGTGCCCTCGACCACGCCCGCACCGTCGGCCAGGCGGGCCTGGGCGCTCTCACCTTCCACCAGCGGGCGCTGCTGCTCAAGCAGTTCGCGACCGTGCTGACCGAGCACAAGACAGAGCTGTACGCGCTGTCGCAGCGGGCGGGTTCGACCGTGCGCGACGCGATGATCGACGTCGACGGCGGGATCGGCGTGCTGTTCACCTACGGCTCCAAGGGGCGGCGTGAACTGCCCAACGCCCGCACCTACCTGGACGGCCCCGCCGAACAGCTCTCCAAGGACGGTTCGTTCCTGGGGCGCCACGTGTACTCCCGGCTGCCGGGGGCGGCCCTTCAGATCAACGCGTTCAACTTCCCGGTCTGGGGTCCGCTGGAGAAGTTCGCTCCCGCCTTCCTCGCAGGGGTGCCCACGATCATCAAGCCGGCGACCCCGACCGCGTACCTCACCGAGGCGTGGGTGCGCATCCTCGTCGAGTCCGCCCTCGTGCCCACGGGCTCGTTGCAGCTGGTCTCGGGCGCCATCCCGGGCCTTCTCGACCTGCTGCGGCTCGGGGATGCCGTCGCCTTCACGGGCAGCGCTGCCACCGCCGCGCGGCTGCGCGCCCAGGTGCCCGACGGGGTGCGGTTCACGGCCGAGACGGACTCGATCAACGCGTCCGTGCTCGGACCCGACGCGGTGCCCGGCACGCCCGTCTTCGAGGCGTACGTGCGCCAGTTGATGACCGAACTGGTGGCCAAGACCGGGCAGAAGTGCACGGCGATCCGCCGGGCGATCGTGCCGCAGCAATCGATGGATGCCGTCGCCGCCGCCCTGCGCGCCCGCCTGGCCGA
>CAYLMS010000129.1:0-5238 GCA_964384455.1 uncultured Microbacterium sp.
GGCCCGAACGCGCCGAAACTCCCCGCGGCGCGGGCCGTTTCGGCGCACGCGGGGCGTTTCGACGGATGGGGCGGGGCGGGGCGCGCGGGCATGGATAGCGCGGGTGGGGCACGACGCGGGGGCCCGCGCTACGGTGAACGGGTGAGCACGCCCGACGAGACAGCCCCGGCACTGCGGCTGACCGGCCTGGCGAAGAGGTTCGGCGACCGGGAGGCGGTCGCGGGCATAGACCTCACCGTGCCCATGGGATCGTTCTACGGCCTGGTCGGGCCGAACGGAGCGGGCAAGACCACGACGCTGTCGATGGCCACCGGGCTGCTGCGACCGGATGCCGGCGCCGCCGAGGTCGCGGGTGTCGACGTGTGGCGCGACCCGGTGCGAGCCAAGGCCATGATCGGCAACCTGTCCGACGGCGTGCGGCTGTTCGACCGGCTCAGCGGTGCGCAGTTGATCACCTACACGGGGAAGCTCTTCGGCCTGCCGCGCGACGAGCTCGCCCGGCGCACGGCCGACCTGCTGCAGTTGATGGACCTCGTCGATGCGGCGGGCACCACCGTCGCCGACTACTCCGCGGGCATGACGAAGAAGATCGCGCTGGCCTGCGCGCTCGTGCACGCGCCGCGCCTGCTCGTGCTCGACGAGCCGTTCGAGTCGGTCGATCCCGTGTCGGCCGCGAACATCGAAGACGTGCTGCGCAGCTACACGGCCAGCGGCGGCACCGTCGTGGTCTCGAGCCACTCGATGGACCTGGTGCAGCGCATGTGCGACCACGTCGCAGTGATGGCCGCCGGCAGGCTGGTCGCATCGGGCACTGTCGACCAGGTGCGCGGCACCGACTCGCTGCAGGAGCGGTTCATCGAACTGGTCGGCGGCCGACGCCACGCCGAGGGACCGGCATGGTTGCGACAATCCTGAGGCTTCGGTTCGCGATCCTCGCGAACGTGCTGGCGTCGAGCGGCTGGATGGTGGTCGCCTACGTGCTCGGCGGGCTCGCGGGGCTGTGGGTCACGCTGATGGTCTGCGCGGGGCTGTTCATGGTCGGGGCGGTGGGTCTGGCGACGGCGCAGGCCGTGCTCACGGGAGCGGGCGCGCTGCTGCTCGTGGGCTGGACGACCGTGCCGCTGGCCGCCGCCGGCGTCGACACCGCCGTCGACGCGTCGCGGCTCGCGCCGTTCCCGCTCACCGGCCGCCAGGTGGCGCTCGGTCTCACCGCCGTCGGCGTGACCGGGGTGCCCGGGCTGTGCACGTGCCTCGTCGGGCTCGCCGCGATCGGGGCGTGGTGGCGCTGGCCGTGGGCGATCCCGGTCGCGCTCGTGACGGTGCCGATCGGCGTGCTGACCGCCGTCGTGGCTTCACGGCTGGTCACGACGGCGGGCGGCCGGCGCAGCGGCCGCGCTGCGGATGCCGTCGGCCTGCTGCTGTTCGTCGGCATGGTGCTGCTCGGCCCGATCCTCACCGGCGTCGCACTCGTGCTGGCGAGGATCACCCGCACCGGCGCGTCGGGACTGTCGGGCGTGGCCACCGCACTGGGATGGACCCCGCTGGGTGCGGCCTGGGCGGTGCCCGGAGACGTCGCGGCGGGCGATCTCATCGCGGCCGCCGCCAAGTTCGCGATCGCCCTCGCCACGCTCGCGCTGCTGTGGCTCGTGTGGGAGCGGCGGCTCGCGTCGGCCTCGGCGATCGGTGCACACGCGCGGGGGCGGGGATCGGTGCGCCTGGGCGTCGTCGGCCTCGCACCGACCGGCGCGCTCGGCGCGACCTGGGCGCGGTCGCTGCGGTACTGGCTGCGCGACCCGCGCTACCTGCGCCAGCTGATCGTGTCGGCGCTGCTGCCCTTCCCCCTGTTGTTCGCCAGTGCCGGTACCCACGCACCGGCGTTCGGCTTCGCGTCCGTGCTGGTGGCGTTGATGCTCGGCTACGGCGTCTACACCGATGTGTCGTACGACGGCACCGCGTTCGCGGGGGTGGTGGCGGCCGGGGTGCGCGGGCGCGCCGATCGTGCGGGCCGGATGCTGGCCGCCCTCACGCCGGCGGTGCCGCTGGTGTGCGTGGTCGCGGTCGTGGCTCTGGCCTTCGCGGGCATGCCGGCGCTGCTTCCCGCCGTGCTCGGCGCATCGCTCGGGCTGCTGCTGGTGGCGCACGGCGTGTCGGCGGTGACCTCGGCGGTGCTGATCATGCCGGTGCCCGTGTCGGGGCAGAGCCTGTTCGCCCGGGTGCCCGGCGCCACCTTCGTCTCGGGCCTGGCGGCGTTCGGCATCCTGATCGCCGCCGGGGTGCTCGGCGCGCCGGCATACGTGCCCGCGATCGTCGCCGCGGCCACCGGCGACGCGGGCCTCGCGTGGTTGAGCCTGCCGATCGGCGTGGGCTACGGCATCCTGTTCGCCGTCGCCGGCGTGCTGGTGGGCGGCAGCGTGTTCGACCGCACGGCGCCGATGCTGCTGGCGCGGGTGCGCGCGCTCAAGGGCGTGTGAACTCTCGGCGTCACCCCGACCCTGGGTGCGACTCGGCGTGCCGCTCGTCGCGGCCCTCGCGCGACTCCGACCGATCTGGCGAGTACGGCCGCCCGGCGCGATCCTGACCGGGCACGGGGCGCGAACGGCGGCCGTAGATCAGCTCGGACGAGTCGAGCAGCCAGGGCACCAGCGTGATCGACACGCCGTGCACGAGCATCAGCTGCTGCGCGATCCGCCGCGCGCGCCGGTTGTGCAGCAGCTTCTCCCACCAGTGGCCCACGATGTATTGCGGCAGGTACACGGTCACCACCGACGACCCGTGCTCCTCGCGCCACTGCTTCACGAACTCGACCACGGGGGCGGCATAGCTGCGGTACGGCGACTCGATGCTCACCAGGGGCACCGGCATCCGATGCGCGGCCCACTCGGCCTGCACCGCCTCGGCCTCTTCCGGTGTGATCGCGACGTGCACCGCGATGGTCTGGTCGTGCCGCGCCGCCAGAGCGTAGTCGATCGCCTTGACGACCGGCTTCTGCAGCTTGTTGACCAGGATGATCGCGACATCGCCCTCCGAGCCGAAGTGGATGTCGTCGTCCATGCGGATCTCGTGCTCGACGTCTCGGTAATAGCGGTTCACGCCGATCATCAGCAGCGACAGCACCGGGATGGCGATGAACACGAGCCACGCGCCGTGCGTGAATTTCGTGATCGTCACGACCACCAGCACGCTCGCCGTCATCGTCGCGCCGAGGCTGTTGATCACCAGCCCCTTGCGATAGCCGAACGCCTCTTTGCGCACTTCGCCGAGCCCGCGCTCGTCGGCGCTGAGTTCGCGGATGCGGCGCAGCCCCTTGATCCAGTGCTTGATCAGGCCGATCTGCCCGAGCGTGAACGAGACGAACACGCCGATGATGTAGAGCTGGATCAGGTTGGTGAGGTTCGCCTGGTACACCAGCAGCACGCCGATCGCGACGAGGCCGAGGATGATCATGCCGTTGGAGTAGACCAGCCGGTCGCCGCGGGTGTTCAGCGCCTTGGGCGCGTAGCCGTCGCGGGCGAGCACCGAGCCGAGCAGCGGGAACCCGTTGAAGGCCGTGTTCGCCGCGAGCAGCAGCACGCATGCTGTGGCGGCCTGCACGATGAAGAACGGGATGGAGTTCATGCCGAACGTCGCGGCCGCGATCTGCGCCACCAGGCTCGGCTGCGGCACGTTCTTGCAGTCGAAGCCGACCAGGTCGCACGGGTTCTCGGCGTAGTGCACGCCCGACACCAAGGCCAGCAGCACGAGACCCGAGAACAGCAGCGCGGCGATCAGACCCATCATGGCGAGCGTGGTCTGCGCGTTGCGGATCTTCGGACGCCGGAACGCCTGCACCCCGTTCGACACCGCTTCCACGCCGGTCAGGGCGGAGCATCCGCTCGAGAACGCCCGCAGCACCAGCAGCACGAGTGCCGCCTGGCTGATCGACTGCGCATGCACCGCGTACTGCGCGCTCGACGCCACCGGCGCCGCGCCGACGAGGATGCGCACGATGCCGGTGACCACCATGACGCCGACCGACCCGATGAACAGGTAGGTGGGGATCGCGAAGGCGCGGGACGCCTCGCGCACGCCGCGCAGGTTCACCACGATGATCAGCGCGACGAAGCCCACCGCCAGTTCGACCCGCCACTGGTTGAGCTCTGGCAGCGCCGAGATGATGTTGTCGACGCCGGAGGCGACCGACACCGCCACGGTGAGCACGTAGTCCACCAGCAACGCCGACGCCACGATCACCCCGGGGATCTCACCCAGGTTGGTGCGCGCCACCTCGTAGTCGCCGCCGCCCGACGGATAGGCGCGGATGAGCTGCCGGTAGCTGAGCACCACCACGACGAGCACGAGCACGACGGCCGCCGCGATCCACGGGCTCAGCGCGAGAAAGGCGGTGCCGCCCACCAGCAGGATCATCAGCAGTTCCTGCGGCGCATAGGCCACCGACGACAGCGCGTCGCTGGCGAAGATCGGCAGCGCCATGCGCTTGGGCAGCAGATGCTCGTCGGCGTGGGTCGTCGCCAACGGGTCGCCGATAAGGATGCGCTTGGCGATCGGCGTTTCGGGCAGGGCGTCGCGCCCGGCGTCGTTCGTCACGCCGCGCGACATTACGCCGATGTGCGGCCGCGCGCAACGTGGCGCGCCCGCGGCGCGCCGGGTCAGCCGCCGAGAAACTCGGTGGCGGCGACCACGAACGCGTCGACCCCGCGCTGCAGGGTGGGCTGGACGACGGGGGCGAACAGGGCCGAGTGGTTCGTCGGGATGTCGCTTTCGACCGTGCCGGCGGCCGTGGCTCGCGCGAAGAGCTGCGGGTCGGCGCCGCCCCAGAACCAGAACACCAGCGGCACGCCCGCGTCGCGGGCGAACCACGACACGTCTTCCGAGCCGGTGAACATGCCGGGGTCGACGACCTGGTCGTCGCCGAACGACGCACGGAATGCGCCGGCCAGGCGGGCGGTGGCCTCCGGGTCGTTGATGGTGGGGGGCAGGGTGTGATCGGTGACGATGTCGGGGGAGCGCTCGGCACCGGATGCCGCAGCCTCGGCGTGCACGATGCGCTCGACCTTGGCCAGCACCTGATCGCGCAGCGCGTCGTTGGGGTAGCGAAGGCTGAGCTCGAGCTTCGCCTCGGCGGGGATGATGTTGTTCTTCAGCCCGGCGTGGATCGAGCCGACCGTGACCACGGCCACCTCGCGCGGATCCACCTCGCGCGAGGCGATCGTCTGCAGCCGCATCACCGTCGCCGCCGCC
>CAYLMS010000130.1:0-5235 GCA_964384455.1 uncultured Microbacterium sp.
GACACGGCCTCGTCGGGCTTGTAGACGTGCTGGAACTGCACGTAGTACAGGTCGTCGTCGACCTCTACCACCTCGCAGGGGTCGGTGGATGCCGACGCCTCGCCGTCGTCGTCCGGTCCGGGCGTGTACTCCCACGTGACCGTGCGGTCGCCGAACACATGCGGGATGCGGGTGCCGCGGTCGTCGACGAGCGTGATCGTGCGGCCGTCCAGCGCGTGCGAGTGCGGTGCCTTGTTGGCGTCGAATCCGGGCGCCAGACCGTCGAGCGGCAGCCAGGCGGTGGTGTCGGACAGATTCACGTTCTCGGTCATGTCGCTCCTTCGGGTCGAACCGCGTCGCGCCGCTGCAGCATGCAACGGGCGCGTACCGCTTCCCTTCGATTGTGCGCGGCGAGCTGCGAACAGACCTTGACGCACAGCGCAGGAGGCTGTGGCGCGCGTGCAGACAAGCCGCCGCGCGACGGCTCCCGGTTGCAGGATGGCGATGTGCCGCGATCCGCGGGGCGCGGAAGGAGCGCGATGGACCTCGGCCTGCAGGGCAGCCGGGCACTGATCACCGGCGCGACCGGCGGCATCGGTCGCGCCGTCGCGACCGTGCTGCGCGCCGAGGGCGTGCAGCTGGCCCTGCTCGACCGCGACACGGGCGCCACCCACGCGCTCGCGGCCGAGCTCGGCGCCCTCGCCGTGCCGGCCGATATCACACACGAGGCACAGGTCGCGGCCTCCGTCGCGGCGGCGGCAGCAGCATGGGGCGGCCTCGATCTCGTCGTCGGCTGCGCCGGCGTCTCCGGGCCGGTCGGCACCGATCTCGAGCACACGGCGCTGGCCGACTTCAGCCGGGTGCTCGCGGTCAACGTCACCGGCGCGTTCCTGGTGCTCAAGCACGCCCTTCCGGTGCTGCGCCGCTCGCAGACGGCCGCCGTGGTGCTGGTCGCCAGCGATTCGGCGCTGGTGGCCTCGGCCGGCATGGCCGCCTACTGCGCCTCGAAGGCAGCGCTGGTGCAGCTGGCGCGTGCGGCCTCGGTGGAGACGCCGGGCGTGCGCATCAACACCGTGTGCCCGTCGATCGTGGACACCCCGATGAGTCGCGGCGATCTCGGGCTCGCCGACGGCTTCGCCGCGGTCGACTACCCGGTGCAGCAGGCAGCCGAGGTGGCCGCCGAGATCGCCTTCCTCTGCTCGCCGCGCGCGCGCGCCGTCGACGCGGCGACGCTGGTCTCCGACTTCGGATACACCGCCCGCTCCCACTTCCCCGCGTGAGCCCGATAAGAAAGGAACAGCGCATGGCATTCGCAGGCAGCAGCGTCACCGGCAAGGTGGTCGCGATCACGGGAGGCGGCACCGGCATCGGTGCGGCCACCGCCGAACGGTTCGCGGCCGAAGGCGCGCACGTGATCATCACCGGCCGGCGTCCCGAACCGCTCGAGCAGGTGGCGCAGCTCATCGGCGCGGTCGCTGTGACCGCGGATGCCGCCGACGGCGTCTCGGCGCGCACGGTTGTGGATGCCGCGCTGAACCGGTTCGGCCGGCTCGACGTGCTGGTCAACAACGCCGGCGGGCACGGCTTCGCGCCGGTGGGCAAGACCGACGACGACGGCTGGGCGGCCGCGCTGCGCGCCAACCTCACCACCGCGTTCGTGATGAGTCGCGAGGCGCTGCCTGCGCTGATCGAGTCCAAGGGCCAGATCGTCATCATCTCGTCGCTGGCCGGGCTGTTCGCCGGCCCCTCCGTGGCCGGCTACACCGTCGGCAAGCACGCCCTGATCGGGCTGACCAAGACGCTCGCGCGCGACTACGGCCGGCACGGCGTGCGGGTGAACGCGGTGTGCCCTGGCTGGGTGCAGACGCCGATGGCCGACGCCGAGATGGACGAGTTCGCGTCGCACGCGGGCCTGGCCGGCCGTGAGGTGGCCTACGCCACGGTCACCGCCGATGTGCCGCTGCGCCGCCCCGCGCAGCCGAGCGAGATCGCATCGATCGTGCGCTTCCTCGGCTCGGGGGAGTCGTCGTACATGAACGGCTCGGTGCTGGTCGCCGACGGCGGCGCGCACGTCGTCGATCTGCCGACCATCGCGTTCGACCACGCCGGCATGTAGCGCCGCGTCGCGTCAGCCGGCCTCGCGGTGGCCGCGCCGGTACGCCGACGGCGTGGCCCCCGTCTCGCGGCGGAAGAAGCGGGAGAAGTAGGACGGGTCCTCGAAGTCGAGTGACGCTGCGATCTGCGCACAGCTGAGCTCGGTGCGCGCGAGCAGCCGCTGCGCCTCGCGCACGATGGCGGCGCGCAGCAGTTCGCCCGGCGGGCTCCCGGTCGCCGCAGTCACCGTCTCGGAGAGATGGCCGGGGGTGACCGCGAGCCGTCTGGCGCATTCGGCCACCGTGAGTGCGGCCGACGGGCGCGCGCGCACGATGCGGTCGAACTTCGCGGCCAGTCCGGCGGCGGCGGGCGGGGCCTGCGGTGCGCAGCGCCGGCAGACGGCGAGCAGCGCGCCCAGCAGCGCACGGATCACCTGCACGCTGTCGGCGGCGGCGGCGTCCTGCTCGGCGCGCAACTCGGCGACCAGCCGCTGCACGCGTGCCGTGGTTGCGTCGTCGGGCACGAATCCGCCGCGGAACCAGGGCGGCTGCACGCCGTCGACGTCGGTGAGCAGGTCCTCGCGGAACAGCACCAGCGTGCCGTCGATCGGGGTGTGCGCCACCCAGTGGTGCAGCTGCCCTGGCGCCACCACGTGCACGCTGCCCGGCCGCACCGGCTCCCGGCCGGTGTCGACGACGTGCCAGCCGCTGCCGCTGTCCACCAGCACCAGCTCCACGAACTCGTGCCGGTGCGGCACCCCGGCCCACTGTCCAGGGCCCTGCTCGGCGAGCCCCGCCACGAGGAACCGCTCGCCGAGCGGGGCGGAGGCGGCGATGGTGTGCCGCGGCGGGAGGGAGCGCGCGCTGGACATGGCTGCCAATCTACGCGGCCGCAGTCCCAGGAACTCCGATGCGAGTGCATCGACCGTCCCCGTGGCCGCCCGTAGCGTCGATGTCACTGTCAGCACACTGCAAGGAGACCTCCGTGACCGGAAAATACGAGCACCTGTTCGTGCGCCACATGGGCGATGCGAGCGACGACCTCGTCAACGAGGGCGCCGTCGGCACCGGCGTGCCCCGCCCCGCCCACATCGGCGAGGCCTTCGCACTCATGCGCGCCGAGGACGTGCCCGAGTCGAAGATCCACATGACGTACTCGTGGATCGGCCCGACCCATGTGCCCACCCACTGGGTGAACGAGCACGAGCACCCGTACGACGAGGTGCTCATCTGGACGGGCTCCGACCCCGACAACCCGCACGACCTCGGTGGCGAGATCCTCATCGACATCGAGGGTGAGACGTACAGCGTCACCACCTCCGGCTCGCTGTACATTCCGGCCGGCACGCGGCACTGCCCGCTGGATTTCAAGAAGGTGACCCGGCCGATCCGCTTCTCGGCGCTGTCGCTGTCGGGCGGCGCATACTCGTCCGACGAGGACGTGCCCGCCTCCTGATGCCCCGGCGCCGCGGCGTCATGCCGCGGCGCCGCCCAGGTAGGCGCGATGCAGCAGCTCGGGCTCGGCTGCGAGCTGTGCTGCCGCGCCCTGGTAGGTGACCCGTCCGCCCGCGACCACGAGCGCCTGCTCGGCGAGCCCCAGAGCCAGCCCGGTGAACTGCTCCACCAGCAGCACGCCCACCCCCGAAGCGGCGAGCGTAGCCACCAGGGGGAACAGCCGTCCGAACACGACCGGCGCGAGCCCCAGCGACATCTCGTCGATCAGCAGGAAGCGCGGTCGCGCGGCGAACGCGCGTGCGAGCACGACCATCTGCTGCTCGCCGCCGGACAGCAGCGCGGTCGCAGCATCCATCCGCTTCTCCAGTTCGGGGAAGTGCGACAGCGCTTCCTCGGCATCGGCGGAGGTGCGCGCGGTCAGCGACAGGTTCTCGCGCACCGTGAGAGAGCCGAACACCGCCCTGCCCTGCTCGATGTGCACGATGCCGCGGCGCGCGCGCAGCACTCGGGACAGCTTGTCGATCGGCTCGTCGTCAATGCGGATGCTGCCGCCCGAGTGGCTGACGACGCCCGAGATCGACTCGATCAGGCTGGTCTTGCCCGCACCGTTGGGGCCCACCAGGGCGATCACCTCGCCCTGGCGCAGTGCGAGCGACACGTGCGAGATCACCGGTCCCGCACCGCGGCTCACGGTGACGTCGTCGAGGGTCAGTGTGCTCGATCCATCCATCACAGCATCTCCGTCGCACCCATGTAGGCCTTGATCACTTCGGGGTCGTCGAGCACCTCTTGCTGCGGGCCGCTGGCCAGCACCCGGCCGAAGTCGAGCACGGTCAGCCTCGGGCACACCGAGCGCACCAGGTCGAGGTCGTGCTCGATGATGACCAGGGTCACCCCGAACCGCTCAGGCAGCTCACGCAGCCGCAGCGCCAGCGCGAGGTGCTCCTCGTGCGACAGGCCGGCGGCCGGCTCATCCAGCAGCAGCACGCGGGGCCGCGCGAGCACGCTCGCAGCGACCTCGACGAGGCGCCGGGTGCCCACGTCCACTCCGGAGAGCCGTGCCCGCGCAGGCGGGCAGCCGAAGAACGCCAGGGTGTCGTCGATCTCGCTGCGGCTGAGCGCGCGCCTGGCCGCGAATCGCACGTACCCGCCGACGGTGAGCGACGGCGGCACGCGGTCCTGCTGGTAGGTGCGGCGAAGGCCGAGCCGCGCGCGCCGGGTCGGCGACAGGCCGGCCAGGTCGCGGCCATCGAGCAGCACGCGGCCGCCGTGCTTGGGCAGGAAGCCGCTGAGCGCGTCGACGAAGGTGGACTTGCCTGCGCCGTTGGGCCCGATCAGCCCCATGATCGACCCGGCGGGCACCTCGAACGAGACGTCATCCAGCGCCTTCAGCGCGCCGAACTGCACGGTCAGTTGCTGCACCACCAGCACCGGCTCGGCCGACGCGGTGCGTTCATCGAGGGTCGCGACGGTGGTGGTGCTGATCGGCGGTCCCGCCACGTCGACCTCGGCCGTGAGCGACGTGGCGCTGTGCGCGGCCGCGTCGCGGCGATCCCGCCGCTTCCAGAGCAGGTTGCGGATGCCCTGGCCGAGGTTCGTGCCACTGGTGAGCGCCTGCACGCCCAGCACGCCGAAGATCACGAAGCCCCAGTTCTGGTCGACCTGCCACTGCTTGAGCAGTTCCGGCACGAGCACCCACAGGATGCCG